>NZ_CAJUPA010000024.1 GCF_910588395.1 uncultured Faecalibaculum sp.
TCCTCATCCAAGTGTACAGGATGTGAGAGTCGGAACCTCACCAAAGTTTAGAGCGACCAAAATATTACGCGGGAGGTCGACCGCTTTCAGCAAATTCTGCATTGCTTCAAAAGCAAGCTAAACTGGTCAGTAATCAGAAACTGCATCTTCAGGTTGTTAGAAAAATGTATTCCATGAGATTCCCTGGAGAAGATGTCAGTAGATTGACGCTTCAGCAATTACGGGGAAAGGAAGGCAGTCGAGTTAGGGCGCTGTATAAAAAGTTGTCAGATGAATGGCATGTGCCTTGGAATGGTCGAAACTATAAACCGGACGATTTCGATGGTTCTGATGATGTGAATAAAGCATTATCGGTTGCGAATACCTGTTTATATGGGTTGACGCACTCTGTTATTGCAGCATTGGGACTGGCAACTGGGCTGGGGTTCATTCATGTTGGGTTGGAAAAGTCTTTCGTTTATGATGTTGCAGATTTATATAAAGCTGAATATACGATTCCATTAGCATTTAAGCTTGCTGGTGAACATACACCCAACATAGCTTTGGAGACCCGAAAACGCATGAGAGATGTGTTTTATGAATCGCATCTGATTGAGCGGATTGTCAAAGATCTTCAATGGTTATTATCGGATGAGGATGTTGTTCTCTCAGACGAAGATGCGTCTCTATGCTTGTGGGATGGTATTCGTGGATCGACAACAGCTGGTACGCAATACTTCTCTAAAACCATTAGTAAGGATGACAATGTATGATTGTCATAGCCCTGTCAATCTGCACCCCTGCTTTAAAAGGTGACTTGACTAAATGGCTTTTTGAAATTGCGCCTGGTGTCTATGTTGGGGACGTGTCTGCGAGAGTCAGAGATCGGCTTTGGGAAAGAATCGAGAATTCTATCGGCTCCGGACGGGCTTGTATGGTTTATGGCGTACGCAGTGAAACTCACTTTGCGTTGCGAACTCTTGGCGATACCTGGGATCCTGTTGATTTTGATGGTATAACACTGATGCGTCATCCTCGTAGGATAAATTATAGGGATGCAACAAGTCCAAAAAGTAAACCTGTAAAGAGGATTGCGAAGGCTAAACATCAGAATTTGGGACGAAAGAAGAAGATTCCTGATGATTATGTAGTGATTGATTTAGAGACCACGGGACTAGATCCGGAAACGGATCAAATCATCGAAATTGCCATGGTCAGAGTCAAGCAAAATACGATCTCCGAACAACTGCGGATACTGGTGAAAATAGTTGGGAGACTTCCTGGGTTTATTGTTAAATTGACTGGAATTACTGACAGACAATTAAATGATGAAGGAATCCCTCCTGAAGAGGCACTGAAAGAAACGATCCAGTTTATTGGCTCGAATCCAGTCGTAGGACACAATGTAGGTTTTGATTTGAGCTTTCTGCAAAACTTGTCCCGCAACACGGAAATACAGTTACCAAAATTAACAACTGTTGATACTCTTAAGCTGGCACGGGAACGAATAAGAGGGATCCCAAATTATCGGCTGAATACTCTGATTGATTATTTAGGACTGTCGTCTCATCCTTCCCACGAAGGAATAGAGGACTGCCTGGCTGTGCATGGTTTACTATGCGAGTTAAAGAAAATCAGGCAGAATGAGAGATGAAAGTCCTTTATATAAAGGGGTTATTTAGCCATGTCCCCGCGTATGCGGGGGTGATCCGAAATGCCTCCATTAGCAACTGTCCATCTTTTTCATGTCCCCGCGTATGCGGGGGTGATCCTGGATGATGTCGCACCTGCGCTGCTGAAAAATACATGTCCCCGCGTATGCGGGGGTGATCCCAGTCTGTATCCAATTGGCTCAATGAACGTCAACATGTCCCCGCGTATGCGGGGGTGATCCGCAGTCGGGTCTCTTTATCTATCAGCCGACCCCCATGTCCCCGCGTATGCGGGGGTGATCCCAACGGACTTTGTAGCTTTGTAGCACCTATGTGCATGTCCCCGCGTATGCGGGGGTGATCCGGATAACCCTGAGAAAGCGCAGTATGATGAACGCATGTCCCCGCGTATGCGGGGGTGATCCTGACCAGGACGATAACAACGCAGAACTGGCAAACATGTCCCCGCGTATGCGGGGGTGATCCCATTCTGCTTCGGCGGCGCAGCCATCCGGACCGCATGTCCCCGCGTATGCGGGGGTGATCCGATACTGCCGCTGCAGCTGCTCCCGGCTCACGACATGTCCCCGCGTATGCGGGGGTGATCCGTTTCCCCAGGCTCTGGCTTACACCCTGCTTGACATGTCCCCGCGTATGCGGGGGTGATCCTGCCCGGATATACCGACAGGGTCAGAAAGAGAACATGTCCCCGCGTATGCGGGGGTGATCCCCAACGGTTTGTCTGGGTTATTCGGGTTCTTCCCATGTCCCCGCGTATGCGGGGGTGATCCCATTCTGGCGCGAAGACTTTCCGGATTGTGTACCATGTCCCCGCGTATGCGGGGGTGATCCTCGGATAAGCCTCTTCGAAGGCCCGGAGTTTCACATGTCCCCGCGTATGCGGGGGTGATCCCCAATTATTCTTAATGAAAAGGAACTCAGTTCCCATGTCCCCGCGTATGCGGGGGTGATCCTAGACAAACGAAACAGTCGATGAAGATTAAAGACATGTCCCCGCGTATGCGGGGGTGATCCTTGACTTCGATGTAATCATATGAGCGGATGGCCCATGTCCCCGCGTATGCGGGGGTGATCCTCTGGGTGCAGCGGGTCCACCCAGGAAAAACTGACATGTCCCCGCGTATGCGGGGGTGATCCTACCAACATTTTCGTTTGTATGCAAGCAGGAACCATGTCCCCGCGTATGCGGGGGTGATCCTCGCCCTGTCCCGGTACTCTTGCGCCAACCGGGCATGTCCCCGCGTATGCGGGGGTGATCCTAAAAATGTTGCCAATAGCAATGAAAAGATTGGCATGTCCCCGCGTATGCGGGGGTGATCCCGGACTTTTCTGCTGGAGCCATCAGCCAAAGATCATGTCCCCGCGTATGCGGGGGTGATCCTTACTTCGCCATCTGCTGGAATACTCCAGTACACATGTCCCCGCGTATGCGGGGGTGATCCTGTTATTGACGCTGCTCTGTCTTATGCCGGTATCATGTCCCCGCGTATGCGGGGGTGATCCCTTTGGCTATATTCCACAAAAACAGGTAGAGGACATGTCCCCGCGTATGCGGGGGTGATCCTGACCAGAAGACTGGAACCCCAGGACAGGGTTGCATGTCCCCGCGTATGCAGGGGTGATCCCTATGGTGCAGACCTCATTGATCTGCACCATGACATGTCCCCGCGTATGCGGGGGTGATCCTAGTTGGCCTCAGCGACATCAGGAACATGAAAGCATGTCCCCGCGTATGCGGGGGTGATCCCCCGGGGCGTTTTTTAATAATTGTGTCTGATAACATGTCCCCGCGTATGCGGGGGTGATCCCCTTCTGGCGTGAAGACTTTCCGGATTGTGTACCATGTCCCCGCGTATGCGGGGGTGATCCCCCCTACAGCCCGGATGAAACGCTGGCGCTGGACATGTCCCCGCGTATGCGGGGGTGATCCTCCCAGCATCGACTTTCTTGCACAGTTCTTTGACATGTCCCCGCGTATGCGGGGGTGATCCCAACGCAATAAAATCAATGAAGAATGGATTAAGCATGTCCCCGCGTATGCGGGGGTGATCCTTGACTTGCGGTTCATATTTTGTGTCCAACCGGCATGTCCCCGCGTATGCGGGGGTGATCCGGGTCGCCCCCGGTTCAACCGGGCCACAGGGCACATGTCCCCGCGTATGCGGGGGTGATCCTCAAGAATGACCGGATTTCTTTTGCCCAGTCCGCATGTCCCCGCGTATGCGGGGGTGATCCGTGTCGCCATCCGCAGCGGCCCATTCATCAGCCCATGTCCCCGCGTATGCGGGGGTGATCCCCCAATGACAAAGACAATGCCCGAAAGGGCGAGCATGTCCCCGCGTATGCGGGGGTGATCCGTCGGCAAGCATAAAAAAAGGCAAAGGCTTTTACATGTCCCCGCGTATGCGGGGGTGATCCCGATTTCATCCAGAAAACGCTGGATAAGGTGAACATGTCCCCGCGTATGCGGGGGTGATCCTCTGATTAGCGTCTACCGGGAGGACTGAATAGTCATGTCCCCGCGTATGCGGGGGTGATCCTCAACCCTCTTTGCGAATCATCTGCCTCAAACGCATGTCCCCGCGTATGCGGGGGTGATCCTACTAGGCCAGCAGATTGTCGCCGGCTCAGTCTCATGTCCCCGCGTATGCGGGGGTGATCCCGTTGGGGACTCATGGTGTGCCGCGGTTGCGTGCATGTCCCCGCGTATGCGGGGGTGATCCCGGTACTTCAGAAGTGAAATACACAGGCGTCAACATGTCCCCGCGTATGCGGGGGTGATCCATGTATCTTTTGACAACATTTACGGCATAATCTCATGTCCCCGCGTATGCGGGGGTGATCCTGTTATATGGTCGAGCGCTGGCTGAATTAAAGACATGTCCCCGCGTATGCGGGGGTGATCCTGGTCTGGAATGGGACGGAGTAGAGCGCGTGGACATGTCCCCGCGTATGCGGGGGTGATCCCCATTTCATGTCATTCAAGAAAAGTTTAATCCACATGTCCCCGCGTATGCGGGGGTGATCCGCACTTCTGTGGTCATAAGGCTAGAAATGAGACCATGTCCCCGCGTATGCGGGGGTGATCCTGACAGACAGAGAAGCCAGATATTACTGCCGTCCATGTCCCCGCGTATGCGGGGGTGATCCGGAGACCATCGTCATCAACGAGTCGGGGCTGTACATGTCCCCGCGTATGCGGGGGTGATCCCGGAACAGTCGAACAGTAATGACATAACAATACCATGTCCCCGCGTATGCGGGGGTGATCCTATGGCCTACAGCTACTGGGGAGTTGGAGATAACATGTCCCCGCGTATGCGGGGGTGATCCGTTTCGACAGACCGAAGGTTCTGAAAGGAGGACCATGTCCCCGCGTATGCGGGGGTGATCCTCAAAGTGGTTTGGAGAAGACAATTTAATTGGGCATGTCCCCGCGTATGCGGGGGTGATCCTGTGGACACGCTGCCGGAAGCGGAAAAAACGGACATGTCCCCGCGTATGCGGGGGTGATCCTCACGCAATCTGTGGCTGTTGACCATCCCGGAGCATGTCCCCGCGTATGCGGGGGTGATCCGGTAGCAGGAGTGAAACTGGAAACAGAAGATTACATGTCCCCGCGTATGCGGGGGTGATCCGTAGGTTTGCAAGCGATTCAGGGGTGTAATCCTCATGTCCCCGCGTATGCGGGGGTGATCCCATGGTCCGAAGGTACTTAATCATTATCCGATACATGTCCCCGCGTATGCGGGGGTGATCCTATCCCGGGCGCCGATTTCTGAATCAAGGTAAGCATGTCCCCGCGTATGCGGGGGTGATCCCTTCAACTCCACCGGTTGCACCAGACGGCAGGGCATGTCCCCGCGTATGCGGGGGTGATCCGGAACTGGCGGAAGTGAACCAGCTTCCGACTTACATGTCCCCGCGTATGCGGGGGTGATCCTGTTATATGGTCGAGCGCTGGCTGAATTAAAGACATGTCCCCGCGTATGCGGGGGTGATCCTGGTCTGGAATGGGACGGAGTAGAGCGCGTGGACATGTCCCCGCGTATGCGGGGGTGATCCCCATTTCATGTCATTCAAGAAAAGTTTAATCCACATGTCCCCGCGTATGCGGGGGTGATCCTTCTGCATTGCAGCAATCGCTCCAGCAGCGGCACATGTCCCCGCGTATGCGGGGGTGATCCTGCACCCCGGCGTCCTTTATCGGTGCCGTCATGCATGTCCCCGCGTATGCGGGGGTGATCCTCCTTTTCTTTTGCATGCGGCTTCAAGCAGATACATGTCCCCGCGTATGCGGGGGTGATCCTGAGGTGGACTATTTCAGTGACTCCTACCTGTGCCTGTCCCCGCATCAGCGGGGTTTCACATTATGTCCTCACTCTGTCTATATAGCCTCCGTCCATCAATTGCGCCTCTCGCCCCTATCTCTCTCATCCAAAACAGCCGCCAGAGGACACAATCCCTGACGGCCTTTTCGCTTGCATTATCCCGGTTATCCCAGCGTACTCCTCGTCCAGTTCACCGGCTCAACACCGTGCGCCTCCAGAAACTCATTCGCCTTCCGGAAATGCCCGTTCCCGAAAAACCCCCGGTTCGCCGACAACGGACTCGGATGCGGGGATTCCAGCACCAGATGATTCGGATTGTGAATCCGCTCCTTCTTCTGCCGCGCCTTGCTCCCCCACAACAAATACACAATCGGCTGCTCCTGCTTCTCCAGCTCATCGATCACCGCATCCGTAAACTGCTGCCAGCCCAGCTTCTCATGGGACAGCGGTTTGCCATCCTCCACCGTCAGGATCGGGTTCAGAAGCAGTACCCCATCCCGGGCCCAGTCCTCCAGATTTCCATCCCGGGAAAAGGGGACCTGGTACTCGTTTTCCAGTTCTTTGTACATATTCCGTAAAGAAGGCGGGATCCGCACACCGTGATTTACCGAAAACGCCATCCCATGCGCCTGTCCCTCGCCATGATACGGGTCCTGACCCAGAATCACCACTTTCACGTTCTCCTTCGGTGTCTTCTTCAAAGCCTCGAAAATCTGCCCCTTCGGGGGATAGATCTTCTTTGTTTTGTACTCCCGGGCCAGAGCCCAGTCCAGATTGTTCAGATAATCCTTTTCTTTCTCGCGCTGGATCAGTTCATCCCAGCTGTTGTCTGTGATTGCCATGGTTCTATTATAAGTGGCTGACTATAATGAAAGAATGACACTGGAAGAAAAAATCGCATCTCTGGAAACCCGCACCGGCTCCAATCGACCGCCCCGGGAATTCCGCCAGCTCATACAGGAATACATTCCCCACACTCTGAAGATTCCGGCCATCCAGGTGGCGGGAACCAACGGGAAAGGCAGCACCGTCACCTGGCTCTCCCTTCTCGCAGACTGTCCGGTCATCGGCGTTTTCACCTCTCCCCACATGTTCAGTCACTTTGAACGCATTCAGATCAATCACCAGCCCATTCCTGCACAGGACTGGGAGCGGCTGTATGATACCTGGCTCACGCTGTTTGAACAGCATCAGTTCACCATGTTTGAAGCCGATCTCTGGATGGCGCTGATCTGGTTTGCGGAAAATGACGCGGATCTGCTGCTGATGGAAGTGGGGCTGGGGGGAGGCCGGGATGCCACCACTGCGCTGGACTACCTGGCCACAGGCATCACCAACATCGGCAGAGATCACATGCAGCTGCTGGGAGATACCCTGGAGGATGTGGCCCGGGCCAAAGCCGGGGTGTTCAAACGCAATGTCCCGGCAGCCACCTGTGAAGAGAATCCGGTCATTCTCCAATTGCTGAAAGAGGAAGCCCGCAAAGCCGGTACCGCCCTGGTTGTTTCCCCGCCTGTTGAACTGCCGGACTCGTTTCCCCTCTACCAGGAAAGCAACCTGGGCCTTGCACTTGCACTGCTGAATCTGGCGCAAATCAGATCACTTCCCATAAAACAGGCTGAACAGTCGTTTTTCTGGCCGGGACGGATGCAGATTATCCGCCGTTCTCCGCTTCAGGTGGTGGATGGCGCCCACAATCCCGAAGGAATCGAAGCGCTGTGTCAGTCCATGCCGGCGGTGGACAGGATCTGTTTCTCTGTGCTGGCTGACAAGCAGGCACCGGAGATGATCCGCAGACTGCTGGAAACCGGCAGAGACCTTGTACTGGTCCACTTCGACTCCCAAAGACTGGCCAATCTGGAAGCACTGTCCCGTCAGTTTCATCTGCCCGTCATCACCCTGGAGCAGGCACTGGCAGAAACCGGCTCTGTGCTGTACTGCGGCTCTCTTCGCTTTGCTGCAGCGGTGCTTCAGGGCAAGCATCAGGTCCGCTTCAGCTGAGCCACCTGTTCCTGCTCCCTGCCGCCTCTATCCAGTCATGCCCTGCCGCAAAAGACCCGGCAGGGTCTTTTGTCATCGGCCTTGAAACAGCCAGGAAGCCCGGGCCACTGTCCGCAGGGGTCTGAAATACAAGAAAAACACCTGAAACATTCCTTTGAAACTTTCTGAAAACACATTTGGTCAATCCTTTCATTTGGTGTAGAATGAACATACATTGTCTGAAGGGAAAGGAAGGGATATGAATGCTGCTTAGTGGTGCGGATATTGTCATTGAAACTCTGATTGAGCAGGGAACAAAAACCGTGTTCGGATACCCGGGCGGGCAGGTCATCAATCTGTATGATGCACTGTACAAGCGGGAAGACAGGATCCATCACGTGCTGACGGCCCATGAACAGGGCGCCTGTCATGCGGCGGACGGCTATGCCAGAGCCACGGGGGATGTGGGTGTGGTCATTGCCACTTCCGGTCCCGGTGCAACAAACCTGGTGACGGGGATCGCCACAGCCTATCTGGATTCCACGCCCCTGGTGGCCATTACCGGAAACGTGCCCAATGCCCTGATCGGGCGGGACAGTTTCCAGGAAGTGGATATCACCGGTGTGACGCTTCCGGTCACCAAACACAATTTCTTCGTCAAGGATTACACAAAACTGGCGGATACGATCCGCGAGGCGTTCCGGATCGCGAAATCCGGGCGGCCTGGGCCTGTGCTGGTGGACATTCCCAAGGATGTTCAGATTCAGATGCAGGAGTATGAGCCGGGTCCGGTGGTGCAGAAAGAAGAACAGCGGGCGGTGAAGCTCCGCAAGATCGATGCGGCGGCGCAGATGATCGCGGAATCTGTGTCTCCTTATATTTATATAGGCGGTGGTGTGATCACCGCGGATGCGTCGGAGGAAGTGCTGGCGCTGGCGGACAAAATCGACGCCCCCATCGGTTCCACCCTCATGGGGCTGTCGGCTATTGACAATGACAACGAACGGTTCCTGGGGATGGTGGGCATGCACGGGCATTACCCGGCGTCCGTGGGTCAGGATGAAGCGGATCTCATCATCGCGGTGGGTGCGCGGTTCTCGGACCGGGCGACCGGAGATGTGGGCAAGTATGCCCGGGGCGCCCGGGTGATTCACCTGGATATTGACCGGGCGGAGATTGACAAGAACATTACGGCTGATCTGGGAATCGGCGGGGATCTGAAAGAAGCGCTGCAGGCGCTGATCGAAGCGGTCGAACCGGCGAGACATCCTGCCTGGAATGCCCGGCTGGATGCCTTGCGGGCGATTGGCGAAGAACAGCTGGAGGCGACGCTGGATCCGGCGGAACTGACACCGCATGCCCTGATCTGGGAAACAGCCCGGCATACGGAGGCGGATACACCGGTGGTCACGGATGTGGGGCAGCACCAGATGTGGACGGCGCAGTATTATCCGTTCCACCGGCGCCGGACGTTCATCACCTCCGGTGGTCTGGGAACCATGGGATTCGGACTGGGGGCCGCGATCGGTGCGGCGGCAGCTACGGGGAAAAAGACCGTGCTGTTCACCGGAGACGGATCTTTCGGGATGAACCTGAATGAGCTGGCCACGGCGGTGACGCAGAACACCCCGGTGGTGATCATTGTTCTGAACAACAACGTGCTGGGAATGGTCCGGCAGTGGCAGAATCTGTTTTTCGACAAGCACTACTCCCAGACCACGCTGAACCGGCAGACGGATTTCGTGAAGCTGGCTGAAGCCTTCGGTGCGAAGGGATTCCGGATCATGAACCGGAAGGAACTGGCACCGGTGATGGCCGAGGCATTTGCCCAGGAAGGGCCTGTGGTGGTGGATGTGGCCATTGACCCGGATGCCTTCGTCCTGCCGATGCTGCCTCCCGGCGGATCTTTTGACGATATCATCACGGAGGTCCAGTAATGGAACACAAGGAACATTTTGAGGTCGCGATCCTGGTGGAGAACGAATCCGGTGCCCTGTCCCGGGTATCGGGGATGTTCACCCGGCGGGGATTCAACATCCATTCCCTGACGGTGGGAGAAACGGAAGATCCCGTCTTTTCCAGGATGACCATCAGCGCGGAGGGAGACGAAACCACCCGGCGTCAGATCGTGAAGCAGCTGGCGAAGCTGTACAACGTGAAGGAAATCAAGGTGATGGAACGGGATACGTCGGTGAAACGGGAACTGGCGCTGATCAAGCTGAAGAATTCCCCGGATACCCGGTCGGATATTCTGTCGGCGGTGGACATCTACCGGTCGAAGATCATTGATCTTTCCCCCAATACCCTGTGCGTGGAGATCACCGGCGAGACGACGAAAATCGATGCATTCATTGAAATTGTGAAGCCCTACGGCATTCTGGAAATGTGCCGGACAGGTGTGGTGGCGCTGGAACGGGGCTGCCATTACCTGCGACAGGACAACGGAAATACAGAAGACAGCAGAGAAGGAGAATAAGACATGTCAAAAATCTATTACCAGCAGGACTGCGATCTGAACAAGCTGAATGGCAAAAAAGTGGCAATCATCGGATATGGTTCCCAGGGTCATGCCCACGCACTGAACCTGAAGGATTCCGGTGTGGATGTGGTCGTTGGTCTGTATGAAGGATCCAGATCCGCCGACAAAGCCCGGGCACAGGGTCTGGAGGTCATGAGTGTGGCAGATGCCACGAAGGCAGCGGATGTGATTATGGTTCTGATTCCGGATGAAAAGCAGAAGGCTGTGTACGAATCGGAGATCAAGCCGAATCTGACTGCCGGCAAAACGCTGGCGTTCGCCCATGGCTTCAACATCCACTTTGGCCTGATTCAGCCGCCGAAGGACGTGAATGTCATCATGATCGCTCCCAAGGGTCCCGGTCACACAGTGCGTTCGGAATATGAAGCGGAAAAAGGCGTTCCCTGCCTGATCGCAGTGGAAAACGATGCCACCGGCGATGCCATGGACATTGGTCTGGCGTATGCAGCGGGCATTGGCGGCAGCCGTGCGGGCGTGCTGGAAACCACGTTCCGGACGGAAACGGAAACCGATCTGTTCGGTGAACAGGCTGTGCTCTGCGGCGGTGTGGTTGCGCTGATGCAGGCCGGTTTCGAGACACTGTGCGAAGCAGGGTATGACCCCATCAATGCATACTTTGAGTGCATCCATGAGATGAAGCTGATCGTGGACCTGATTTATCAGTCGGGATTTGCGGGCATGCGCTACTCCATTTCCAACACAGCGGAATACGGCGACTACATCACCGGTGAGAAGATTATCACCGATGAGACGAAGAAGTCCATGAAGAAGATCCTGAAGGACATCCAGGATGGCACATTCGCCAAGGATTTCCTGGTGGAAATGTCCAGCGCCGGCAACCAGGCCCATTTCCGTGCACTGCGCAAGCTGGCTGCAGAGCATCCTTCGGAAAAAGTGGGCGAGGAAGTGCGCGCGCTGTACAGCTGGAGCGATGAGGACAAGCTGATCAACAACTGATCTGCCAGTCTGCGGTCCCCGGGGACCGCAGCCCGGGGCTGTCAAGCCAGATTTCAAAGACCTGGATCCGCGACCCTGCAGTCAGGGGCAGATACCGTGATGAATCAACCGCAATAAGGACAGTGATGAGCTGTCCTTATTGCCATATACAGAACAAAGCAGGTTCCAGCCCGGCGGGACGGACCTGCTGTTCAGCAGACAGAAAGTGATGATGGAGAGCGATATGAAAAGCGACAATATGAAAACCGGGCAGGAAAAAGCGCCCCAGCGCAGCCTGCTCCATGCCCTGGGCATGACAGAAGAGGAGATGCGGCGTCCGCTGGTGGGCATTGTGTCTTCGTACAATGAAATCGTCCCGGGGCACATGAACCTGGACAAGATCACTGATGCGGTGAAAATGGGCGTGGCCATGGCCGGCGGAACGCCGGTGGTATTCCCTGCGATTGCGGTCTGCGACGGCATCGCCATGGGTCATGAAGGCATGAAGTATTCTCTGGTGACCCGGGACCTCATTGCGGACAGCACAGAGGCCATGGCCCTGGCTCATGCCTTTGATGCCCTGGTCATGGTGCCCAACTGCGACAAGAATGTGCCGGGTCTGCTCATGGCGGCGGCCCGTCTGAATCTGCCCACGATTTTCGTATCCGGCGGTCCCATGCTGGCGGGGCGCATCGACGGGCACAAAACCTCGCTGTCCAGCATGTTCGAGGCAGTGGGCAAATACAAAGCCGGCAAAATCGACGAAGCCAAGCTGAAGGAATACGAACTGAACACCTGTCCTTCCTGCGGTTCCTGCTCCGGCATGTACACCGCCAACTCCCACAACTGCCTGACCGAAGTGCTGGGCATGGGGCTCTCGGGCAACGGCACGATCCCTGCGGTGTATTCCTCCCGGATCGAGCTGGCCAAGCATGCGGGGATGCAGATCATGGAGCTGATCGAAAAGGACATCCGTCCCCTGGACATCATGACCGAGGATGCCTTCCACAATGCACTGACCGCGGATATGGCCCTGGGCTGCAGCACCAACTCCATGCTGCATCTGCCGGCAATCGCTCATGAGTGCGGCATTGACATCAATCTGGATATGGCCAACGAGATTTCCGCCGTGACGCCCAACCTCTGTCATCTGGCGCCGGCGGGTCCCACCTATATGGAAGATCTGAATGCGGCAGGGGGCGTCTATGCGGTGCTCAATGAGCTGGATCAGCTGGGTCTGCTGAAAACCGATGTGATGACTGTCACGGGAAAAACCCTGAAGGAAAACCTGCAGGGTCATGACAATCTGAATCCGGAGGTGATCCGGAAACCGGAGAACGCCTATTCGAAAACCGGTGGCATTGCGGTACTCCGGGGGAATCTGGCGCCGGGTGGCTGCGTGGTGAAGCAGAGTGCCGTGGCCCCGGAAATGCTGGTGCATGAAGGACCGGCAAAGGTGTTCGACAGCGAAGAGGAAGCCATTGCGGGCATCTTCGGCGGAAAAATCCAGCCGGGAGATGTCATTGTGATCCGGTATGAAGGACCTGCAGGCGGACCGGGCATGCGGGAAATGCTGTCACCCACCTCGGCGATTGCCGGCATGGGCCTGGACAAGGAAGTGGCACTGATCACCGATGGCCGGTTCTCCGGAGCCACCAGAGGAGCCTCCATCGGTCATATTTCTCCGGAAGCCGTGCGCGGGGGACTCATTGCCTATGTGCAGGATGGAGACATCATCTCCATTGACATTCCCGGCCATAGCATCGAACTCAAGGTGGATGAGCAGGAACTGGCCCGGCGCAGGGAGACAATGCCGGTTAAGAAAAAGGAAAACGTGAAAGGCTACCTGAAACGCTACGCGGCGATGGTCTCCAGCGCGGACAAGGGAGCCGTGATCAACCGCTGATGACGCCGCAGGATTACTATGGCTGGACCCGGTGTTTCGCCCTGTTCCGGGGGCTGGAAGAAGATCCGGTGATTCATGCATTCTATGAACTGCTCAGAGAGCCGGAACCGGAAAGCTATGCGAAATTCGTGCATGCACTCTACGAAACCGGGCAGACCAACTGGACCCGGTACTTCACGGAGCAGGTTCTGTCCCTGGAAACCGGCTGCGTAAGGCTTGCCAGTCAGCAGAAAATGATTCCGGCGGTGATGCTTACGGCAGCCAAGACCGAGCTGCATGCGCTGTCGGAAATGGCACTGCTGTCCCCGGCGTTCTTCGACATCTATGGCTACAAGGCGGGCTACACCGTGGAGGATGACTGCCGGCTGTACCCGAAGTGGCTGGAACGGGTGTCTTCCGTGAGCCGGTATGGCTTCGGGGACTTCGCCCGCTGGCATATGTTCCGGCTGGAACCGGATGACGGGACCCCTGCCGGCTACCGGCTGCTGCCGGTGACCAATCCGGATCCGGTCCGGCTGCAGGATCTGGTGGGCTACAAGGCACAGCAGGAAGAGGTGCTGGAAAACACCCGGGCGCTGGTGCGGGGCGCGAAAGCCGCCAATATCCTGCTGTACGGTGACGCGGGAACAGGCAAGTCCGCCACGGTGAAGGCTGTGGCCAGCGAGCTGCAGGACCAGGGGGTCCGGCTGATCGAGCTGAACAAAAGCAGCCTGCATCTGCTGCCGGGGCTGCTGGATGAGCTGGCGGGACAGCCGCTGAAGTTCATCCTGTTCATTGATGATCTGAGTTTCCGGGAAAACGATGATGATTTTGCGGCGCTGAAAGCCGTGCTGGAGGGAAGCGCCAGCACCCGGAGCCGGAACACCGTCATCTATGCCACCAGCAACCGCCGGCACATTGTCCGGGAGACATTTCAGGCCAGGGAAGGAGACGAAGTTCACCGACAGGATACGATGCAGGAAACCGTATCGCTCTCCGAGCGGTTCGGACTGCGGGTGTATTTCGGGAAACCGGACAGAGCCCTGTACCTGGAAATCGTGGAGTCCCTGGCCAGACAGGAAGGAATCACAGACAAAGACCTGCCCCGGCTGGCAGAGCAGTTTGCCCTGCGCAAAGCCGGCCGCAGTGCCCGGGCAGCCAGACAGCTGGTGGATCAGCTGGCGGCCCGGCAGGAAGGAGAAACAGAATGCTGACACTGGACAAAGTCTATCATGCCCGGTATGTGCTCCGGGATGTGGCCCGGGAAACGGATCTGATCCTGGCGCCGAAAATTGCCCCGGGCAGGGAAGTCTATCTGAAAACGGAGAACCTGCAGAATACAGGCTCCTTCAAGCTGCGGGGTGCCTACTACAAGATTTCCCAGCTGACAGAGGAAGAACGCCGTCACGGCGTCGTGGCCTGCAGCGCCGGCAATCATGCCCAGGGCGTGGCTCTGGCTGCCACAGCCAACGGGATTCCCTCGGTGATCTGTCTGCCCGACGGCGCACCGATCTCGAAAGTGGAAGCCACGAAATCCTATGGCGCCACGGTGAAGCTGGTCCCGGGGGTCTATGACGACGCCTATGAAGAAGCCCTGCGGCTGGCGCAGGAAGAGGGATATACCTTCGTGCATCCCTTCAATGATGAACTGGTGATTGCCGGTCAGGGGACCATCGGTCTGGAGATCCTGGATCAGATTCAGGATGCAGATGCGGTGGTGGTTCCCATTGGCGGAGGCGGACTGGCTTCGGGCATTGCCTTTGCCGTGAAATCCCTGCGTCCGGACATCAGGGTGTACGGGGTGCAGGCAGAGGGCGCTGCGAGCATGGCGGCGAGTCTGGAAGAGGAACGGGTGGTGTGCCTGGAGGAAGTCACCACGGTGGCAGACGGAATCAAGGTCAAGGAACCCGGAGACAACACCTTTGCCCTGTGTCGGCAGTATCTGGATGGCATTGTCACGGTGAATGATGATGAAATCGCAGCGGCAATCCTGGCACTGATCGAGCAGCAGAAGCTCATCGCGGAGGGTGCCGGAGCTGTGTCCGTGGCGGCAGTGATGTTTGACAAGCTGCCGGCGGATCTGAAGAAAATCGTCTGCGTGGTCTCCGGGGGCAACATCGATGTGACGATTCTGTCGAAGATCATCGAACGGGGTCTCATGACCAGCGGGCGCAGCGATGTGCTGGCCATCGAGCTGGAAGACAAGCCCGGGCAGCTGTCGGCTGTATCCGGCATTCTGGGAGAACTGGGTGCCAATGTGCAGACGGTGGCTTATGAAAAAGCCAGTGAAGGCTCCAGCATCACAGCCTGTGTGCTGCGCATCAGCATCGAGACCCGGGACCGGGCGCATATCCGGGAAGTCCGGCAGGGACTGGCAGAAGCCGGTTTCCACGTTCTGGACTGACAGAACCGCTTCAGCAATCAGACAGCCGTCACGGCATGGCGGCATCAGAAAGGAAAACAATCATGGACAAAATTCATACAGACAAAGCCCCGGCAGCCATTGGCCCATATTCACAGGCCGTGGCTTACAACGGTGTGCTCTATACCAGCGGGCAGATTCCCATCATCCCGGAAACCGGAGAAATCCGTGAAGGCTGCATCCGCTGCCAGACCAGCCAGGTCATGAACAACCTGCAGGCGGTGCTGGAAGCCGCGGGAACGGATTTCACCAAAGTCATCAAGACCACCTGCTTTCTGGCGGATATCCAGGATTTCGCGGCGTTCAATGAAGTGTACGGGCAGTTCATCACGGACAAGCCGGCCCGCAGCTGTGTGGCAGTGAAAGACCTGCCCAAAGGTGTCAAGGTGGAAGTGGAGCTGATCGCCGCTCTGGATCAGGCATAAGCAAAAGCCGGTCCGCATCCATAGGGCAGATGCAGCCTCTGCAGCCAGTCTGCAGTCATGCAGATCATCAGGCCTCCGGCACAGACAGATACAGGATCCTGTCTGAAGCCGGAGGCCTTTTTTGCTGCGTCCGGCCAGAGGGACCGAAGAAAAAAGCAGGCATGGCTGCCTGCTTCAGAAGGTTTTCGTTTTGTCGTACTGGCTGGTGACCCGTTTGAGCTGATCCAGGTTCTCGTCCAGGAACTCGTAGGTAAGCCGGGTATTGGACTGATCCACCCGCAGCAGCTCGTCAATGATGGCGTTCACATCCGCCACAGTCCGCCGGGAGCTTTCCACATAACCGTCCAGCACCTCCTGGCGCATCGGGGAAGGCGGGTTGGAGTCACCAAAGAGATTCACCGCATTGGCTGCCTTGTCCAGGTTTTTGCGGCAGGATTTCCGGGCTGCGTCGATCTGGGACAGGTATTTGTCCTTGGATATGCTGCTGTCCTGAAAGAAATCATCCAGGAAGGCGCTCAGCTGGGTGAACTG
Source organism: uncultured Faecalibaculum sp. (assembly GCF_910588395.1). GTDB lineage: Bacteria > Bacillota_I > Bacilli_A > Erysipelotrichales > Erysipelotrichaceae > Faecalibaculum. Next base: position 16,702 of record NZ_CAJUPA010000024.1, read on the forward strand.
CCGTTCCAGCTGGGCGGCGGAGCGCTCCAGTTCATCCAGGGTCCGGGTGTAAGCCGGGTGGATGGCCGGAGGCGTGGGGATTTTCGGTTTGGGCTCCACATGGGGTGTGGCTTCCACATCAATATAGTCCTGGATGTGTTTCTTTTTCTTCCGGCGCTTTTTCCGGATCTTGTCCAGGTAATCTGCCAGGGACATGGTCAGCACCAGAAAAATCAGACTGAGGACAAAGGAGCCGCTGCCGCAGCTTTCCAGAAACAGGGCAATGCCCGCCACGCGGAGTATGATGGCAAACACATGGAGGGAATTGTCGGAGAGTCCCCGCAGCTGCTCGTCCGCCTTGTCCACAAAGGTTTCTTTTCTGTTGTTCATTCCTTCATTCCTCCGCTTTCTGAAAATGCTTTCTGAAAACCATTCTAGCATATTTTCCCGGACTGTTTTTTCCGGATTTTATGAAGCCGATGCGTTCTGCATACAGACCGCCATGCCGGGCATCATTCCAGATGCAGCACGATTTCCTGCCTTGCCAGAGACTCTTTCACATCGATCACCCGCTGGTTGGAGCTGCCCCGGAATTTCAGGGAGATGTCATACAGCTCCTGCCGGAAGGGACCATCCACCAGCACATCCAGCATGGAAAGAAACCGGTCAGTCCAGGGACCGTGACGGCGGCCGCCATCCAGCAGATCCTGATCCAGCACATAGCCGGTATAGCACCAGATGTCCCGGTCCGGAAACCGCTCTTTCACTTCTTCCAGAAACGGAACCAGCGCCTCCTGGTTCTCCGGCTCGAAGGGGTCACCCCCCAGCAGGGTCAGACCCTGCACATAGGGACGTTCCAGCTCTGTCAGGATCCGTTCCTGTGCAGCCCGGTCAAAGGGCTGCCCGTAATCGAAGTCCCAGGTCTGGGGCTGGAAACAGTTGAAGCAGTGATTCCGGCAGCCGGATACAAAAAGCGTCACCCGGACGCCTTCTCCATTGGCAATGTCGTTGGTTTTGATTTCTCCGTAATTCATGTCTACATCATAGCAGACTTCCGGGTCGCAGAAACGGGCTCTCTGAAACCTCTCAGGGTCTGAAAGCGCATTGACATAGTTGTTCTGCTGTACTAGTGTAGTAGTACAGTAGACGGGAGGCGGGGAATGGAATTTGACAATCAGCGGCCAATCTGGCTGCAGATCACAGAATACATCCGGCAGGGCATGATTGCCGGGACCTGGAAACAGGGGGACAAGCTCCCTTCTGTCCGGGAATGGGCCCTGGAGCTGAAGGTGAATCCCAACACCATGGTCAAGGCTCTGGCACAGCTGGAGCGGGAAGGACTCATTGTCACCCGCCGGGGTGCCGGAAAATATGTGGCTGCTACCAGCAGCGAACTGCTGGCAAAAGGAGAAACAGAAGCGCTGGAACTGACAGAGCGCTATCTGACCCAGATGCGGCAGCTTGGCTGCGACGATGCGCAGATTGCCGCCCTTCTGCGGCAGAAAGGAATGAAAGCATGAAAATACAGTGCAAAAATCTGGTGAAAACCTACAGACAGGTCCGGGCACTGAATGGGCTGACCCTGGAAATCCCCGAAGGAGCCATAATCGGGCTGCTGGGAAAGAACGGACAGGGAAAATCCACATTCATCAAACTGCTGGCGGGTGTCGCCCGCTGGGATGAAGGAGAACTCACACTGGACGGACAGCAGCCCGGCACAGCCACAAAGGCAAAGGTATCCTGGCTGCCGGAGGTGTGCGGCCTGGATCTGTCCTGGTCCGCGGGGAAAGTCCTGCGGTTCTGGGAGGAATTCTTTCCGGATTTCAACCGGGAAAAAGCGGATGCCCTGATGCGGCAGCTGCATCTGGACCCCGGTCAGAAACTCCGGGAAATGTCCAAAGGCATGCGGGAAAAGCTCCAGCTGGTGCTGGTCATGAGCCGGGACGCTGACTTGTATCTGCTGGATGAACCCATGTCCGGTGTGGATCCGGTGACCCGGGACGAAATTCTGGACACGATCCTGACAGGATACCGCCCGGGAAGCACGCTGCTGCTTTCCACCCATCTGATTCAGGACGTGGAACGGATCCTGGACCAGGTGATTTTTCTGGACAAAGGCAAAGCCGTTCTGCAGGAAGATGCCGATGCCCTGCGCCAGCGCACCGGTCTTTCCATCTCAGAGGCATTCAAAAGGAGCATGCAGGCATGAAACGGATGAAATATGAACTGATATATCTGGCAAAGCCTCTGCTCCCGCTGTATCTGGCGACCTTGGCGGTAGCTGCTTTGCACCGTCTTCCGGGCTCTGAGCCCACAGGCTGGATGCAGCTGCTGCAGGGAGGCCTGGGGATTCTCACCACAATTCTCGGGGCTGCCAGTCTGCTGCTGACCCTTCTGGCCAGCTGGAATAGCTTTTACCGGAATAACTTCAAGCCGGAAGCCACTGTGCTTCACAGTCTGCCGGTATCCCGGGGAACATTGTGGCTTACCTTCGTGCTCCCGGGTCTGCTCTTTGTGACGCTGTCCCTTCTCACCGTCCTGGCTGCTATGCTGCTGTGGACGCCGAATTCCCTTGCAGTCTCCCTGCGCCTGATTCTGGATCAAAACCCGGACTCCGGCTTTCACCTGATCGAACTGATCGCCGCGGGGGCATGGCTGCAGATGATGGTGTACTGGCTGTGCGGCATGACGGGCATGGCGCTGGGGCTGCAGCAGCATGGCGCCAGGCTGGGCTGGTCGGTTCTGGCAGGAATCGGACTGTATCTGGTCATCATGCTGCTCATGGTGGGTCTCATCATTTTGCAGACCGGTCCCGCGTTCTTTGGGGATGAGTCAGCTTTGTCTGTGATGCAGCTGCAGCAGCTGTTCCGGTCCATCGCCGGTGCCTATGTCCTGGCGGATCTGGTGCTGCTGGTGCTGGGACAGATCCTCTATGCCCGGGGATTTGATCTGGAATAAGATTCACAGGGCAACGGATACTGACAAAAATCAGAAAAGAGAAAAAATTCAGATTTATTCGTCTGCATCTGTGTCATACTGTAGCCGGATACAGGACACGGGGTTCTGTACCCGGCAGACTGCCAGGAAGCAGGAAGCATAATGCATATATAAGGAAGGATTGATTGTGAGACATGATCAGCATTCAGAATGTCACCAAGACCTACGGAGATAAAACCGCCGTAGCCGGTTTCACCGCCCAGGTGGAATCCGGAAAAATCACCGGATTCATCGGCCCCAACGGCGCCGGAAAAACCACGCTCATCCGCATGATCACCGGTGTTCTCAAACCCGATGCCGGAACCCTGGAACTGGATGGCCGGAACATTGAAACCCAGCCGCTGGAAGCCAAAAAACTGTTCGGTTTTGTACCGGATTCTCCCGATCTGCTGCTGCGGCTGACCGGACGGGAATACGCGGAGTTCATGGCGGATGTCTATCAGGTGGATCCGGACACCCGGAAACAGCGCCTGGAAGCTCTGGCCCGGGAATTTGAAATGACCGACGCCCTGGACACCCGGATGTCCGACTACTCCCACGGTATGCGGCAGAAAGCCATCATCATCGGGGCGCTGATGTCCGACCCGGATATCTGGATCCTGGACGAACCCATGACCGGGTTGGATCCGGGTGCCGCCTGGATTCTGAAGCAGAAAATGAAAGAACACGCCTCCCGGGGGAAAACCGTGTTCTTTTCCACCCATGTGCTGGAAGTGGCGGAAAAACTCTGCGACCGGATTCTGCTCATCAACCAGGGACAGCTGAAATATGACGGCACGCTGGAAAACCTGCAGGAGCAGTATCCGGACAAAACGCTGGAGGAAATCTTCCTGGAGGTGACCGGCCGTGTCTGAGGCCTGGCTTGTCTACCGGGTTCTGCTGAAAAACAGCATGACCCTGGACCTGAAAACGAAGAAAGGGCGCCGGGGTGTGCTGCTCATGGCCGTGCTGGCATTGTGCTTTTTGCCCACACTGGGGCTGCTGTATGTTTCCTTTCTGGAAGCCTTCCGCCAGGGTACTCTGGACACCATCATGCTGGAAGCCGGGATGCTCATTCCCTGTCTGCTGACTGTGATCATGGGCTGCATGGTGGTGCCCACGGTGTTCTATTTCTCCCGGGACACTCAGATCCTGCTCCCTCTGCCGCTGAAACCCGGCTCCATTGTCCTGGCGAAAACCGCCATGGTGCTCTCGGGTCAGCTGCTGCTGGGGATGCTGTTTGCCCTGCCGGTGTTTGCAGCCTACTGGACCGTGCATCCGGACATTCTCCGGATCCTGGTCTCCCTGCTGATCCTGGCGACTCTGCCGCTGCTGCCGGTGTTTGCGGTGGGCGTGGTGATGATGATCCTCATGCGGTTTGTCCCGGCTCTCCGGGACAAGGACCGGTTCAATCTTGTGTTTGGTCTTTTGACACTGGTGATGGCCGTGGGCGTTTCCCTGGCAAGTTCCAGCTTCAGCGCCAGTGACGGAGAACTGCTCATGGAAATGATGCAGGATCCTCAGGGAATTGCCCTGATCAACTGGGTGTTCCCGCAGCTGGCCTGGGCTGCCCGTTCCATCAGCGTGCTGAGCCTGTCGGATTTCTGCCTGTATCTGGGCGTGACCCTGCTGGCACTGGCACTCTTTCTCCTGGTCGCCAACCGGCTGTTTCTTCCCGCTGTCACCACCATGAACAGCGCCGGACGCAAAGTGACCCGGCGGACAACCAGCCGACAGCATTCGCCACTGGTCTCCTGCATGATCACGGACAACCGCATGCTGGTCAGGACCCCTGCCTGGTTCATGAACTGCCTGCTGCCGCCATTTCTGATGGTGATCATCTTCGGGGCGATGTTCATGATCCAGGACATCCCCGCCCTGCTGCAGAGCATGGACCTGACGGGGCTCGCCATCTGGATGCCTGCTGCGGGTCTTGTCATCGGGCTGTTTATCAGTTCCATGAACATGATCACCTCCACTGCCTTCTCCCGGGAAGGACAGAATCTCTGGCGGATGAAAGTGATTCCGGTGCCGGTCAGAACCCAGATCCTGGCAAAAGGCCTGCTGGGTACTGCCTGGTCCGCTGTTTCCTGCCTGCTGTTTGTCGTGCTGGCTGTGTGGATGATCCGGGGTTCGGCTCTGGACGGTCTGGTGATGCTGGCGGCGGCACTGGTGGCCAGTGTGTTTGTGAATGGCCTCGGTCTGCTGGTGGATGGCTGGCATCCCAAACTGGTGTGGGACGATGACACGACAGCGGTGAAGAACAATTTCAACGGCATGATCGAGATGTTTGTCGCCTGGGCCATCATTCTCGTGCTCTTTCTGCCCCTGCTGATGTTCGGGCTCTTTGACCACATCCTGGTGTATTCCCTGGTGGTGACAGTGGTATTCCTGCTCATCGACCTCTGGATGGCCCTCAAAGGTCCGGGCCTGATTGCGGGGTTCCTGGAAAATCAGATCTGAAAAACGGCACAGCCCGGTTCCTGAAACAGCAGGAACGAAGGGCTGTGCCGTTTGTTATGTATGTACCCGTTGTATAGGCATCCGGCACCCGCAGCCGGAAAAAAGCCCCGGCATGCATCGGCATACCGGAGCGGATTTCAGTCAGTGTTCGTTGCCTCAGGCTCAGGAGAGGCTGAAGGTTTCGGCCGCCGAAACAGCCCGGTGATCAGCAGCAGGATGGCCACAGGGCAGATCAGGGAGAGCAGCTTGCCGGACCAGGAGAGGATGGAGTCCAGTCCGGTAATGGCCACCAGGATCCCGGCTGCGGTAAACAGAAGCAGCCACATGCGGTAGGAAACCGCGGGTATCAGCTCGCAGAAGTATTCGCTGCAGGAGGCCAGAAGACCGGCGCAGACATTGCAGCAGGCCAGCAGGAAAATCAGACCGCAGAGCAGCTGTCCCAGGGATCCCCAGGAGTCCAGCGCCATGGCGGAGAGAATCTGCGCGCCGTTGGTCAGAGACTGCAGGCTGGCGCTGCGGGACATGGCGGCAGTGGCAAGAAGGGCGTATACGGTGACCAGCAGGATCCCGGCGGTCACAGCTGCGCCGGCCAGAACTCTGGTTTCGTTTTTCGGTTTCATCTGCCGGATGTTCAGCAGGATCACAACGCTGAAACAGAACGCAGCGAGGATATCCATGGTCTGATAGCCTTCCTGCAGTCCGGTGAGAAAAGGCTGACTCTGCCAGGGACCGGGGGCGGGCTGTGCCACCTGACCGGGATGGAGCAGCACGGGGATGCAGAGAAAGAGAATCAGGATCAGCAGCAGCGGGCCGAGAATCTTTCCCAGGATGTCCTTGAGCCTGCCGGGGCGCAGGGCAAAAAGCGCGGCCACAGCAAAAAACACGAGGGTGTACAGGACTCTGGCAGCTGTTCCGGTGCCGATGAGCCAGGTCCACATTTCGCAGGAGGTGCCGGCGGTGCGGGGAATGGCAATGCAGGGACCGATGAGCAGATAGACCAGGGTCACAAAGGCGGGACCAAGGGGTTTCCAGAGGCGGCTGATCATGGCGGAGGCACTGTTGAAGGGCGCGATGATCACAATGGCCAGGACCGGAAGAAGGACGGCGGTCAGGGCGAATCCCTGGAGAGCCTGTGGCGTGAGGGTGCCGGCCTGGGCGGCCATATACGGCGAGAAAATCAGATTTCCCGCGCCGAAGAACATGGAAAACAAGGTGATTCCAAGCAGCAGTGTCTGTTTTTTCATACCCATCATCGTATCATCTGCGGCTGCTGCTGACAGAGAAGATGCTTCCGGGCTTGAGGAAGCAATTCCACAGGGCGAAACGCACTGGAAGCGCTGTCAATGGCCGGGTCAGCTGATATGATACCAGTGCGGCACTGTCCCTGGTCTGTCCGGGTGGATGGTGCATAGAAACGAAAGAGCAGGAAAGAAGAAATATGGAAAAAATCAGACTGGGAATTTCCCTGTATCCGGAGCAGGAGAGCCGGGAAGAAATCGAAGCGTATCTGAAAACCGCATCGGAGCACGGGTTCACCAAGGTGTTCACTTCGCTGTTTTCAGTGGATGGCACGAAGGAGGAACTGATCCGCTATTTCCGGGAACTGACGGATCTGGCGCACAAATACGGCATGGTGGTCTCCGGGGACTGCAATGGTCAGCTGTTTGAACGGCTGGGTGCCAAGGCCGATGATTTGTCGGTGTTCCGGGAAATGGGGCTGGATATTCTGCGGATGGACGGACCGTTCCGGGATGAGCGGGATGTGATTCTGGTGAACAACCAGGATGGACTGAAAATCGAGTTCAATGCCTCCATGAGCGATCTGACTGCGGGCATCATCGAAGCAGGCGGCAACCCGGACAACATCCTGACCTGCCACAACTTCTATCCCCAGCGCTATACCTGTCCGTCTTTTGAAGCAGTGGATGCAACCAATGACGCGCTGAAGAAGCAGGGAATCTCCACGGCGATGTTTCTGAGTTCCCAGGTTCCGGGGACCCATGGCCCCTGGCCGGTGTCCGATGGTCTGCCCACGGTGGAGGAACACCGGGATATTCCGGTGGAGTCGCAGCTGAAGCATATGATTGCGATGAAAAACGTCACGGAGGCGATTTTCGGCAATGCCTTTGCTTCCGACGCGGAATTTGATGTGATTGCGAAGACGATGGAACAGGCGTATCCCCAGGTGGAGGAACTGGAAGCAGTGGATCCGTATTTCGGGGACATCCTCCGGGAGTGGCTGCCGGAGGGCGAAACTGTCCGGATCCCGCTGAAGCTGCATCTGGAAGAGGGGCTGAGTGACAACGAAAAAGATGCGGTGTTCAGCTTCAACTATCATGTGGATCTGGGGGACTGCCTGAATTACATGCTGCGCAGCCGTCTGGGGCGCATGCTGTACAAAGGCAGAGAATTCACGCCCCGTCCCTGTGCGAAGAAGACCTTCGAAAAGGGTGATGTGGTGCTGGTGAATGACAACTGCAAGCATTACGCCGGTGAGGTGCAGATTGTGATGAAGCCCATGAAAAATGATGGACAGCGCAATCTGATCGGCCACATTGATGAAGATGAGCTGATGATTCTGGACAAGCTGGGGGCCATGGACATCTACGGATTCGTGGACGCACAGGCCTGAGCGAGTCAGAACAGAACGATGATGCGAAAGCCGCAGTTTCAGCGGGCTGATGAAGCCGGAACGGGAGAGGAACCACCTGTTCCGGTTTTTGGTGTTTGGCTGGAACGGGAAGAATTTTTGTTTTTCTGAAATGTTTACTCTGTATGAATTTCCGCGCATCCGTCGGAAACTGGCGAATATATACAGTAAGGGGATCTGTCCTGGAAAGGAACGGCTGGCAGCCTGTCTGCGGGAAATCGACAGCCGGAAGAACTGACCGCAGAACGCAAAACTGAACGGCACGCCGGGGTCATCACAGTCCCGGCGTTTTTTACTGGATGAAGCATCCGGCAGGGTCAGGTTGCCGGTGCCGGGGAATCAGCCTTCATCCCGGGGGTGAACCAGTTCTGTCCGGGCACTCAAATTACCGAACCAGCCAAAATGGTATATACCAATTTACCATCACTACAGAACCACCCGGCTGCGTCCCCCGCCAGATTGCAAAACCGTGGGAAAAGTATGGGACAAAACAGGGAGATTTTTGGCAGAAAATTGGTGTAAGCGCTTGTGTTCTGCCAAATACATGGTATAGTCAGACTGTAAGTGGTATATACCACATGGAGAAACACCCCGATTCTTCCCATCTGCCCCGGTCCCAGCCGGACTCTGAACACACCTGCAGAGACTGGCACATTCCCGTGAGACCTGCAGCAGGGAAGGATCCGGTTTCTTCCTTCCGGAACGAGCTGAGCTTCAGCTTGTCAGTCCGGCGCCGCCGGACATCCCCGCATTCCCATACAAAGGAGAACCACATGCTTGACAAATTTACCAGCTGGATGGAAGAACATTTCGTCCCTGTGGCTGCGAAAATCGGCTCCAACAAATTCCTGGTAGCCATTCGTGATGCCTTCATCGCCATCATGCCCATCACCATGACCGGCGCCATCGCCACACTGCTGAATGTCTTCGTCCGGGATCTGCCCACAAGCTACCTCCCGGATCTGCACATCGCCGACCACATGCAGTGGCTGATCACCATCAATGGAAACGTCTGGTGGGCCACCCTGGCCATGCTCTCGCTGGCCTTTGTCTTCGCCCTGGGCTATCAGATCTCGAAAATGTACAAAACCGACGCACTGGCAGGCGGTCTGATTTCCCTGGCCTCCTTCATCGCCGTCACCCCGCAGGTGGCAACCATTGCCGAAGCCGGTCCCGATGGCGCCGACGCTGTTGGCTGGGGATTCCTGAACTACAGCTATCTGGATGCCAAGGGGCTGTTCACCGCGCTGCTGGTGGGCCTGATTTCTTCCGTTATTTATGCGAAGCTCATGAACCGGAAGCTGACCATCAAAATGCCGGACTCCGTTCCCCCTGCCGTGGCGAAAGCCTTCGCTTCCATCATCCCCGGTGTCATTGCAATCTATCTCTGCGGGGCTGCAGCCTGGATCGTGTCCGAACTGACCGGCGGTCTGGCCATTGGCGACGTGATCCTGAAATACGTGCAGATGCCGTTCCTTGGTCTGTCCCAGGGACTGGGGGCCGTTCTGATCATTGTCATCGCGGTTCAGCTGCTCTGGTTCTTCGGCCTGCACGGCACCAATGTGCTGGGGGCTGTCATCGACGGGACCTATCTGACGGCTCTGACCATGAACGATTCTCTGTTCCAGGCAGGCAAACCCATGGAATACATCTGGACCCGTGCCTCCTTTGATTCCTATGTCTGGATGGGCGGTGCAGGCTGCTCCCTGGCGCTGGTGATCGCCGTGCTGATCTTCTCCAAACGCGCGGATTCCCGGGCCGTGTGCAAGATGTCCGCACCCATGGCTGTCTTCAACATCAATGAACCGGTGGTATTCGGCATGCCCATCGTGCTGAACCCGATCTACTTCATCCCCTGGCTGCTGGTCCCTGCGGTGCTGACCATCATTGCGTATCTGGTGACAGCCGCGGGCTGGGTACCCTATGCCCATGTGGTGGTTCCCTGGGTGGTTCCCCCTGTGCTCTTTGCCTTCCTGGCCACCGGCGGAAGCCTGGCCGCGGCGCTGCTGGCACTGGTCAACCTGATCATCGCCGTGGCGATCTGGTCTGTGTTTGTCATCATTGCCAACCGCTATGGTCAGGATGTGGAAAAAGACGAGCTGGAAGACGCCGATCTTTCGGACTTCGATCTGGACTGACAGCCTCCGGCTGAAAAGACGGAGAAACAATCAAGTCCGCCATTCAGGGGAGATGGAGCGGATCCATCTCCCTTTTTCGGGAATGACTGGTCTTTGTCCCCGGGCACCAGGATGCCCGGGCCAGGCCGGCAGGCCCATCGGCAGGGTCTTCTTCGGACACTGTCAGCTGCGCATGATCCGGTGGCGAGCTGCTGCCGGGAAATGATTCAGACAGCCCGCAACATGTTCTATAATCAAGTGGAAGCACAAACAGAAAGGAAGCCGCGATGACCAGCAACACCAGCCGCAATGGACTGTTTCTTGTATCCGCAGGATGCCTGTTCATTCTTCTCTCCTGCATGATGACTCAGCCCGTCTGGCTGATCTGCAGCGGGATCCTGCTTGTCCTGTGGGGCGGGATACTTTTGCGCCGGGACCGGAAGAAAAACGGAACGGGAAAAGACAGCCGATGAAAACCGTGAGAACGATCTCCTGTTCCATGGAGAAAATGAACGCATTTATCCGGAATCTGGCGGATCAGGACGCCGGCAGACCGGCTGCAGCGGGTCTGGTCTATCACAAGAGTCTCGCCGGGATGAACGGCAGGGCGCAGAAAACGGAGGTCCGGATCCAGGCGCTGGAACCCGGGCGGTATACTGTGCTCTTTGACACACCCCGGGAAAAACTCACCATGGACTGGCAGTGGCATCAGACGGCGCCGGGTGAACTGGAGCTCGTCTATGAAGAGACAGGCCGCAACGAAAGCGGGCTTTCGAAATGGAACCAGAAACTTGCCGGGGTGCTGTTTGGCATGAGCGCGAAAAAGCAGCTGAAGATGAGGCTGGATCTGTTTGAAAAACAATTGGAGGAATATCAATGGCAAGATTAGGCATTTCGGTTTATCCCGAACACGATTCCATGGAGAACATCCGGAAGTACATCGATCTGGCAGCGGATCACGGCTTCAAGCGGATCTTTTCCTGTCTGCTTTCTGTGACAGACAAAACAGGGGAGGAAATCAAACAGGAGTTCCGGGAACTCAATGACTACGCCCACAAACGGGGCATGGAAGTCATCTATGATGTGGCGCCGGCGGTGCTGAAGCACATCGGCGTGGAATGGAACGACCTGTCTTTCTTCAAGGAAATGGGCGCGGACGGCATCCGGCTGGATGAAGGGTTTGACGGCATGAAGGAAGCGCTGATGACCTGCAACCCGGAGGGGCTGAAAATCGAAGTCAATGCCAGTTTCGGCAATGGCTACATCGACAACATCTGTTCCCACCACCCGGACCGCTCGCATCTGACCACCTGCCACAACTTCTACCCCCAGCGCTATTCCGGGCTCTCCCTGAAGCATTTCCGCAAATGCAATGAGGACATCAAGAAAAACAACCTGCCCATCGCGGCTTTCATCGGGTCCTCGCGCCCTGGCACCTTCGGGCCCTGGCCGGTGAATGAAGGACTGTGCACGCTGGAAGACCACCGGGATCTGCCTCTGGATGCCCAGGCCAGACTGCTGATCGCGGAAGGAAACGTGGATGACATCCTGATCGCCAACTGCTACGCCACACCGGAGGAATTCGATGAACTCTGCAAGCTGCAGCCCGGGGTTCTGAACATCAAGCCGGTTCTGGAGCGCGAGCTGCAGGAAGGCGAGCGGAAGGTGCTCTTCGAACACCAGCATTATGTCCGGGGCGACATGAGCGAATACAGCGCCCGGAGCACATTCCCCCGGGTCACCTATGCCGGTGAATCCATCAAGCCGGAAACCTGCCGGGACATGAAACGGGGAGACATTGTGATTCTTAACGACGGTTACGGGCGCTACAAAGGGGAACTGCACATAGTTCTCAAGGACATGCCGGCCGATCCCCGCAAGAACGTCATCGGTCACATCCCGGAAGGCGAACACGAACTGCTCAATGCCCTGGAACCCTGGCGTCCCTTTGTGGTGATCCAGTAACGGCGGGGTAAGCGATTGCCCCAGCCCAAATACATTCAGGTCATGGACTTTCTGCGGCAGGAAATCGCAGACAAGCCCCCGCATTCCCCGATTCCCAGCGAACGGGAGATTTCCCAGCGTCTGGACATCAGCCGGATGACCGTGCGCAAAGCCATCGAAGAACTCTGCCGCCAGCAGGTGCTGTACCGGGATGGCAACCGCGGGACCTTTGTCGCCGCTGCTGCCCCACGCGCTTCTGCAAGCCTGGACAAGCCGGTCAGCGAACGTCAGCGGGTGCTGTTTCTGGATTCCGCCTACGAACCGGCGAACGTTCCCCATGTCCGGAAAGCCTTCCGGCTGGACGACCACCAGCGCCTGTTCCGGATGGTGCGGCTGATCCTGGATGGCCAGCAGCCGCTTCGGGTCGAGGAAATCTACACCATGCCGGAAGCTGCCCTGGACAAGGGACTGAATGAACTGGAGTCGTTCTTTCAGCTGGATCTCTGCCGCCAGACAGGAAATGTGTCCTGGGAGCTTCTCCCGGCGCTGATTCCCGCCAAATACCTCCGGCTTCTGGAACTGCGGCAGGGAACGCCGGTGATCTGCCGCCGTGAGGAAATCCGCAGCCGGCAGGGGGAGCTGATTCTGTACGTCCAGACCTGGTATCATCCCCGGAACGCCCGGCTCTCCAGTGAAACCTTCATGCCCCGGTCTTCCTGATGACTGCGTCAGGAAAGCCGGGGCTTTTCTGCGTCTGTCTGTGTCTGCGGGGGAGGCGGGATGCCGATGCGCCCTGTCGGGCTGGGCAGGGCTGTCAGGGGTTTGTGACGGATTGAGAAATGAAGCAGCAGGTGATAAGATGGAAGCGTAAACGTAACCAGTTACGTAATTGTGGTGATGCAGACACCAGGATGCGGCTGGTGCAGACACAGGGAAAGGAGGGTACATGACACAGGAAGAACTGATCCGGCGGTTTTCCGATACGCCTGCCCGGCAGGGCCGGGCCATCTTCAGCATGCTGTTCATTCTCACCAACAAACTGCAGACACTGTTTGACAGCCGGATTCCGGATGTGACACTGAAACAGTTCATGCTGCTGTCACTGCTCCATCAGGCGGATGCGCCCCAGACGCTGACGCAGCTGGGGGATCTGCTGGGGTGTTCCAGGCAGAATGTGAAAAAGCTGGCGCAGGGGCTGCAGAGCAGGGGATTTGTGACGGTGATGCGAAATCCCGACGATCCCCGGGCTGTGCTTCTGGAGACCACCGGGAAGGCTGACCGTTTCTTTTCGGAGGATTTCCGGATGTATCAGGAGCAGCTTGGGAGCCTGTTTTCGGTGTATACCCCTGAAGAACTGGCGAAGCTGTATGACCTGCTGTCCCGTATGTTTGAAGGAATTGATTGTCTGGGGGTGCAGGCAGATTCCGGCAAACAGGCTCCGGCCAGCAAAACAGCTATTGGCTGACAATGGAAAGGAACAGAAGTATGAAAGGGATCGTGATTTATCATTCTCAGACAGGATTCACCCGGCGTTATGCGCACTGGATCGCGGAGGCATCCGGGGCAGACTGCCTGTCGCTGTCAGAAGCGAAGCACAGGGATTTGTCCGGCTATGACACGATTGTGTTCGGGGGCTGGGCCTGTGCGGGGCGTATCAGCAGAGTCAGCTGGTTCATGAAGCAGCTTCCGGCGTGGAAAGGCAAGCGGCTGGCGGCTTTTTGCGTCGGGGGCAGTCCGGTGGATCATCCGGATATTCAGACGTTTCTGGCAGACACAGCAGAGCAGCTGTCTGCGGGCAGCGTTCAGGTGTTTTACTGCCCGGGCGGGTTCAACTATGAAGCCATGTCTCCTGCATCCCGGCTGGCCATGAAACTGTTTTTGAGGGCCCTGCGGGCGAAAAAGGACAAGACCCCGCAGGAAGAGGAAATGATCCGGATGATTGGGTCATCCTATGATATTTCCGACAGACGCTTTATCCTCCCGGTGCTGCAGGCGATGGGACTGGAGGATGGAACAGAGGGATTGTCCGCCTGATGAAAACAGGCATTGCCCCGGGGATGGATTCGAAAATCCGTCCGGGGACAATGCCTGTTTTTCCGCTTTGTCCGATTGGTCAGTCTGTAAAGCAGGGAAAGCAGCTGGATCCCGGATGAGAGGCTCAGTCAAAGAGAACCAGCCTGACGTCCATGTCATGATGCTTCAGAAATGCCTGGATGGTCTGTATGGCGGTATCCAGTGCTTGCTGGTACGGATAGCCGTAGATGCCGCTGGATATCAGCGGAAAGGCAATGGATCTGCATCCGTATTCTGCTGCCAGCGTCAGGCAGGAGCGGTAGCAGGAAACCAGCAGATTTTCGCTTTCCTGCGGGGACTGCCGGCTGTAGACCGGTCCCGGGGTGTGGATGACGTATGTGGCGGGGAGGGCAAAGGCCGGGGTGATTACAGCCTGTCCTGTCTGGATGGGAGCCAGTTTGTCACAGGCTGCCTGGAGTGCTTTCGGCCCGGCTGCCCGGAATATGGCGCCACAGACCCCGCCGCCCATCTGCAGCTGAGGATTGGCAGCGTTGACGATGGCATCCGCGGGAATCTGGGTGATGTCGCCATGGATGATTTCAAGAGGCATGGTCATGTCCTTTCTGCGGAGGGGGATCATTGCTGAATCTGTCACGATGAACAGAATACTGATGCTTCTGTCAAACCCTTGAGAATAATGCAGGAACGCAATCCATGTAAAAGTCAAGATTGAAGCCTGCCACAGGCCTTTGATAGGCTGTGGTTATGGAATGCGTGTATTAAAAATTCAGACTTGTTAACGAACAAATTGATTATCTTCGGAAGTATAAAAAAATATCTGTAACCCATGACGATGAGCCGTACTTCACTGAGCGTAACTATATAGAATTGATCAATCCTTATAAGGAACTGATTTGTTCAGGGAGAGATAAAAATGGAAATCATATCTATAAGAACCAAATAGGCTTTTCCAGCATTTTGGAATTAAGCAAAATAGACGACTATATCTGCGACAGGCTGTTTCCGCTGATTCGCAGTTTTGAAAAGAGATTCAGGAATGCAATTGTACACGAAGTTTGCACGAATTTTCTGAACTCAAAATATACGGATAAGTTTGGAATTGCTTATGTGACTGACATTGCAACTATACTGGATGGAGGTGAATCGGAAGGCAGCGTGATTGCCCCAAATTTAAAATATGTTCTCACCAGAAATGGGTACAATCCGGATGATGAAAACCGAATTCATAATAAGAAAAACCTTCTCAATAAGCTGCTCCAGATAGGAACAGGTAATCAGACTGGATATAAAACGAACCGTCTGATACAGAATGCTGTAAAATCTCAGGGGATTGCTCCGTTCTGGCTGATTGCATCGGTACTGGATTTCGGGGATCTGCAGCTGTTGTTTTCCATGCAGGAAAAAAGCGTACAAGAGCGCATAATTCAATTTCTCAAGGAGGCGGAAAAATCTCAGCCTCTGAGTACCAGAGATATTTTCAGATTTATGGGACGTATGGAGAGAATCAGAAAAATGAGAAATGCAGTCAATCACTATGTTCCCATCTTTCCTTTGCTGCTCGGCCAGGTACAGAAAAAGATGGAAGATGATCAGGATGTACAGGCCATATCCCTGTTGAAGAATCTTGATAGTCACTGGACGGGACAAGGTGCCAGATGTATTGCTGATGCAGCGCAGCTTATCAATATAAACCGCCAAACTGAGACTCTGTATGGGATACAAATCACGAATTTCAATAGACTGAAGTTTATGAAACTAAAAGGAATCCTTCGAATTCTTGAAAAATAAAAGGCGAACCTTCAACAGATTCGCCAGTTCAGGGACCTAGTCCCCCTTCGTTGTGTTATTTATACCATATTTTCCGTGAATAAGGCAATTGATGATATGCGCTTGATTCTTTGTTGTTACAGGCGGGCAAGAAGTTTACTTCTGCCGATTTTACCGTTTTAATGATGATATGACGAGAAAATAAAATGTTATTACTGCTGATGGATACAGGAGTCCTTTTCTGTTCTGGATATATACATCACCACTCCTGAGTATTTCTGCCATGATTTTTATCCTCCAGATCTCCTGGAACAGCCTGTTTGTTGAACATGGCCAGTGCCTGGTTGACCTTGTCCAGTCTCACTGTTGGCTTTCCCTGCTCCAGATCCCGTACAAATCGCAGACCCAGCCCGGAATACAGGGCAAACTGCTCCTGTGTAAGACCGGCAGCCCGGCGTTCTTTTTTGATCCATTTGCCAATTGGATTGTCGTATTGCATGCCCGTATTATAACATAACGGGTATATTTACGGGAAATATCGGAGATTTTGCCCCATTTTATACCAGAACGGATATAAAACGGGAAAAATGCAGGCGGACAGTGCTTCTTTATACCCGGTCGGATATAAAGGGCTTTGGATTATCGCTGGAACCTGGCCAGAAAAACTGTATGCGAAAACGCACCGGACAGATTGACTGTCCGGTGCGTGTTTTCTGATGTATATGGTCTGGGCCTACAGATGCAGGACCCGGTCCTTGATTTCCTGGGTGCGTCCCTGGTTCCAGAACTGCGTTCCGATATACCCGCAGGTACGCCGGGCCACGTTCATGGTTTCCTGGTTGTGGTTATGGCAGTTGGGACATTCCCAGATCAGCTTGTGGTTTTCGTCCTCCACGATCTGGATCTCGCCGGTATAGCCGCATTCCTGACAATAGTCGCTCTTGGTGTTCAGTTCCGCATACATGATGGAATCATAGATGTGCCGCAGCAGAGCCATGACCGCCGGAATGTTGTTCTCCATGTTCGGGACTTCCACGTAGGAAATGGCACCTCCCGGAGAAAGCCGCTGGAACTGAGATTCAAAGGTGAGCTTGTCGAAGGCATTGATCTCTTCCTTCACATGCACGTGATAGCTGTTGGTGATATAACTGGCATCCGTAACCCCCGGGATCATGCCGAACCGCTCCTGCAGCTTTTTGGCAAACTTGTAGGTGGTGGACTCCATCGGCGTGCCATAGAGAGAGAAATCAATATTGGTGGCCTGCCGCCATTTGGCGCAGGCATCGTTCAGGTGCTGCATCACTTCCAGACCGAACTCCGTTCCCCCGGGCTGTGTGTGGTCTTTGCCTGTCATGTAGCGGACACATTCGCACAGACCGGCGTAGCCCAGGGAAATCGTGGAGTAGCCGCCGTAAAGAAGCTTGTCGATGGTCTCGCCCTTTTTGAGCCGGGCCAGTGCGCCATCCTGCCACAGGATCGGCGCCACATCGCTGGGGGTGCCCTTCAGCCGGTTGTGCCGGCACATCAGGGCTTTGTAGCAGAGCTCCAGACGCTCATCCAGGATTTTCCAGAAGGCGTCCATGTCCTGACCGGAGGAGCAGGCGGCATCCACCAGGTTGATGGTGACCACACCCTGGTTGAAGCGGCCGTAATACTTGGGCTTGCCTGCCGGTGTGACATAGGGAGTCAGGAAGGAACGGCAGCCCATGCAGGGATAGCAGTGGCCTTCTCCGTTTTTGTCGATTTTCAGACTCAGCATGCTTTTTTCGGAGATGTAGTCCGGCACCATCCGGTGCGCGGTGCATCTGGCTGCCAGCTCTGTCAGATAGTAGTACTCGGAACCCGGGGTGATGTTGTCAGCCTGCAGCACATAAATCAGCTTGGGGAAAGCCGGCGTGATGTAGACACCCTTTTCGTTTTTCACGCCCTGGATCCGCTGCCGCAGCATCTCTTCGATGATCAGCGCCAGATCGTGCCGCGTGGCAGGATCTTCCACTTCATTCAGATACATGAACACGGTCACAAAGGGGGCCTGTCCGTTGGTGGTCATCAGTGTGATGACCTGATACTGGATGGTCTGAACGCCTTTCTCGATCTCCCGGCGAACCCGCATTTCCGCCATGGCATTGACCTGGTCCTCCGTGAAGGGCATTCCGGAGGACTCCAGCTCTTCCCGGACTTCCCGGCGGGCCTTGTCACGGCTCACCTGCACAAAGGGTGCCAGGTGGGACAGTGTGATGGACTGTCCGCCGTACTGGGAGCTGGCCACCTGCGCAATGATCTGTGTGGCCACGTTGCAGGCAGTGGAAAAGCTGTGGGGTTTTTCAATCATGGTTTCGGAAATGACAGTGCCATTCTGGAGCATGTCTTCCAGATCCACCAGACAGCAGTTGTGCATGTGCTGGGCAAAATAGTCGGAATCGTGGAAATGGATGATTCCCTGTTCATGGGCTTCGATCACATCCTGAGGCAGAAGAAAGCGTTTCGTAATGTCCTTGGACACTTCGCCTGCCATATAGTCCCGCTGCACGCTGTTGACCAGCGGGTTCTTGTTGGAATTCTCCTGCTTCACTTCTTCGTTGTTGCGCTCCAGCAGACTCATGATCTGCTGGTCGGTGGAGTTGGCCTTGCGCACCAGCGCGCGTTCATAGCGGTAGGTGATATAGTTTTTCGCAACAGAAAAATACCCGTGGGACATGATTTCCTTTTCCACCATGTCCTGGATCTCTTCCACGCTGCTGGCACGTTTCAGTGTGGCGCAGGCAGCTTCCACTGCCCGGGAAATGGCCGTGATTTCCTCTTCCCCCATCTGATCACGGGATGTGGCCGCATTGGCTTTCCGGATTGCGTTTTCAATCTTGGATATATCGAACTGGACTTCTTCTCCGCTTCGCTTGATGACGTTCATGATCTGAAATTCCTCCTGGTCTGCTGTGTGTTGTGCAGATAGTTGAAGGTTCAACTATCTGCACTGCTACGTCATTATGGCCGAAAAATCCTGCGCATTCAATCTTGAAATCCTCACCGAAAAGAGCATGGTCCGGCAGCTCCCTTACCTAAAGGGGATGAGGGGATCGTTAAAAAAATCACAGAGTGTTCTGTTACAAATCTGTCCTTGCGTACAGTGCCCGGCCGATGATCTGCACCGGAAGTTCTCCGATTTCCTGTTCCGTGAATACCATGGGCTCCACCTGGGGATTGGCTGCCTGGAGGATCCAGTAGCCTTTTTTCTTGATCAGTTTCTTGACCGTGGCCTCTTCATTGCCGATGAGCACAATGGCAATGGAGCCGGAGGGAACGTCGTTGCAGGCTTTTACATACAGCAGGTCTCCGTCCAGAATGTGCGCCCCTTCCATGGAATCTCCCGTCACCCGCAGAAAGTAGTCGCCCCGGTCAAAGTCTTCCTGGGACACCGACATGTAGCCGTCCAGGTTTTCCTCCGCCAGCAGTCCGTAGCCGGCTTTCACGGTGCCCAGCACCGGTTTTTCCAGCTGAAATTCAATGGCCTGGGTCAGCGCCTGGACATCTGTGCCCAGCAGCTCGGACAGGCGCTCCATCGTCGAGGGGGCAACGTGCTTGATCTGGCCCCGGCACCACCGGGAAACCGTGGAAGGCGTCACGCCGATTTTCTGGGCGATGTACAGATTCGTGGCATTGTTCTGCCGCTTGAACTCGGCAAGTATCTCTTGTATCTTCATGATTCAAGTATAACACAGGAAAGAGGACACACAAAATTGTTGCGCTATTATTGCGCATAGTCAACGATGGGTTTATGATGGGTTTATGAATCGCGTTATTGTTCACAGCGACATCAATCACTGCTATGCCCAGCTGGAAGAAATGCGGCATCCGGCGCTTCGCCGGGTGCCCATGGCCGTCGGCGGAAGCGCCGAGAAGCGCCACGGGATCATTCTGGCCAAGAATGACCTGGCAAAGGCTGCAGGAGTCGTGACAGGAGAATCACTGAATGAAGCCCGCCGGAAATGTCCGGATCTTCTCATTGTCCGCCCGGACTATGAGGTCTACATGGACTGCACCGAACAGATCAAGGCGGTCTACCGCCGCTACACGGACCGGGTGGAATCCTTCGGACTGGACGAAGCCTGGTTCGATCTCACGGGAACCCGCCGGCTGAACGGCGATCCGGTGGCCCTGGCAAACCGCATTCAGAAGGAGGTCTATCAGCGCTTCGGCATCCGGGTTTCCATGGGAATTTCCTGGAACAAAGTCTTTGCGAAGCTGGGGTCCGATCTGGACAAGAACATGGGATTCACCGTCATCACCCCGGAAAACTACCGCAGGCTGGTCTGGCCGCTTCCACTGGAGAAACTGATCATGATCGGCCGCCACACCCAGATCAAACTCAATGCCATGGGTCTGTTCACCATTGGGGATCTGGCTCTGACAGACGGTGTGGCCGTTGCCCGCCGGCTGGGAAAAAACGGCACCATGCTCTGGCGCTGTGCCCGGGGATTTGATGCTTCCCCTGTTCTGCGTAGCGGATATGAAGAGATGCCGAAATCCGTAGGCAACTCCAAAACACTGGTTCACGATGTCACGACCCTGGAACAGCTGCATCAGGTCTGCCGCATCCTGTGCGAGTCCACGGCTGCCCGGCTGCGGGCCGGCAGACTCCGGGGGCGCGTCGTGTCCCTGGCCCTGCGGGGAACCGATCTGCGCTGGAAGGGCTCCAGACAGCTGCGGCTGCCCCAGCCCACGGATCTGGCGGCAGATCTGTACAGCGCGGTGCAGGCGCTGATTGCCCGGCAGCAGCTGCAGCACATTTCGCTTCGCAGTGTCGGTGTGCAGGTCACGGATCTGGTGGCGGACTGCGGATTCGATCAGCCCGGTCTCTTTTCTGATCCGGACAGCCGGCAGCGCCAGCGCAGCCTGGAGAAAGCCGTCAGCGAAATCCGGAGCCGCTACGGCAGTGACAAGTGCCGGATGGCTTCCCTGGAAACCGATCCGGAACTCACGGACTTTGATCCCCTGGGCCGGCTGCATCAGGTGCACCCCGTGGGGTTTCTGCGGGGGCCTTCCCGCGGGTGAAAGGAGCCCCGGCAGGGAAGGGTGAACGGGAAGAAAGGAGGGAAGACGCAGAATGAAGACCTATGTGGATGTGGTGACATACATTGCGGCGGACGGCCGGCTGCGGCCTCTGGAAATCTGCATGGAGCAGGGAAAGTATCCCATTGACCGCATACTGTCGGTTCATCAGCGGTTCAGCCCGGAAGGCGGCTGCGGCCTGTGCTATACCTGCCGCATCCGGGGCCGGCTCCGGTTTCTGTACTGGGAACACGACCGGTGGTTTGTGGAGAGCAGGGAGCCGGTTTGCGGCTGAGGAGGACTTCCTTTATAATCTGTGGGACAGAAGCAGAAATGTCTCCTGCCCTCCCCGGTGCAGAGTGCCGGCGGTGTTCCGGAAAGGGACAGCGGATGCAGGAGGAATCCGGAAGAGAATTCCGGTATGCCCGATCATCAGACTTTTTGCAGACCGCAGGCCGGCTTGCGGCCTTTGGGGAGGAGGACCTCCCGGAACACGGAAAAGAAAGGAAAGCTCGCATTTCAAAGACGTCTGCAAAGGAAACAGCATGGACAGGCCGTGCCTGAAAGCCGGCGGCTGCTTCCAGACCGCAGTGCATGCTGCAGGAAGAATGACACCTGATGCAGCGTCATGCACCGAAAGGATATGCGAGCAGGAACCATATGTTAGTCATCAGAAAACCGCGGGAAGCGGAAATCAAGACACTGGCAGCGCTGGAACATGTGTGTTTTCCGGAAGAGGAAGCCGCTTCTTCCCAGGTGATGCGTGCCCGCTATGAAGCCTTTCCGGATAATTTCCTGGTCGCGGAAAGCGACGGGGTCATCCGGGGCTACATCAACGGCTGCAGTTCGGACTCCGGCACCCTCACCGACGACATGTATCATGACTGCTCGCTGCACGATCCCTGCGGCCCCTGGCTGATGGTCTTCGGACTGGGCGTGCATCCCAATGCCCGGCAGCACGGCCTGGCAGGCACGCTGCTGCGCAGCTTCATCGCCCTGGCCCGGAAACGCGGGCAGAAAGGCGTGGTGCTCACCTGCAAGGACCATCTCGTTCATTATTATTCCCGTTTCGGCTTTCAGGACATGGGTGTGTCCGAATCAGTCCACGGCGGCAAAACCTGGCATGAGATGCAGCTGGTGTTTGACCGGGACGGACAGCCCGCCGGCCTGCTGCAGGCCGCGGCAGCGGGGCAAACAGACGGTTCGGATGAATGAAGAATGGTATCCTCCTTGTAGAGGAGGTGAATCTGCCATGAAAACAGAAGAACAGTTTCACATCGAATTCCTGCAGCAGAAGGCCCAGAGCCTGGGACTTTCCTTTGCGGACTATATGCTTTTCCTGATTTTTGAGACACTGGAACACGCACCGGCCCTGAACCCGGACAACAATACCGCCGGATTCGAACCGGAATGGGCACAGGCTTACCGGGAACAGAATCAGTCCGGCCAGGGACTGTAAAAAGGCCCGGGGCCTTTTCTTTATGTTCCGGATTCCAGAACAGGATCAGCAGCGGATCGTGGAAGTGTCCCGTCAGCTGTGCAGCCGGGGACAGCTCGGACAGACCAGAGAGTACATTCAGCACGGTCACACCACGGTGTATACCCATGTGCATCATGTGGCCCGCATTGCCCTGTGGCTCAACCGCCGTCTGGGCGTGAAAGCCGACAGAGACCGGCTGATCCGCAGCGCGCTGCTGCACGATTATTTTCTGTATGACTGGCATGACCGGAACCACCGTCATCCCAGGCCCCATGGATTCCGGCACCCCCGGGTGGCCATGGAAACGGCCCATGCCCATTACGGGCTTCATGACCGGGAGAAGGATGCGATTCTTGGCCACATGTTTCCCCTGACGCCTCCCCCCAGGCACCGGGAAGGGTGGCTGGTGACCGCTGCGGACAAACTGAGCACCTTCCAGGAACTCAGTGCCTGGTGGCGGAAAAAAGTCCGGTCCGCATCCGCCGGAGGCAGGGCCCGCATCCGCAGAAAACACAGCCTGCCGTCTTCGGCGTCTCAGTCTGATCAGTCCTGAGACGCTGTTTTTTTAGAATATCCGAATATTGTTGAGGTCGCTGAGCACCTCTAAAGTTTCTGAATCAA
>NZ_CAJUPA010000025.1 GCF_910588395.1 uncultured Faecalibaculum sp.
TGATTCAGAAACTTTAGAGGTGCTCAGCGACCTCAACAATATTCGGATATTCTTTATATTTCATCCGGAACTTTTGTCGCGTGTGCGACAAAAGTTCCGGATATTTTGTCGCACACGCGACAAAATATCCGATATAGTAGTTCTGGTGATAATATGCTGAAACGGAAAGTTTATCAAAAACTCCTGGAGTGGAAACGGTCACCCGGAAAAAAAGCTTTATGCCTGACAGGTGCCAGACAAACCGGAAAATCAACCATTGCCAGGGAGTTCGGCCACAACGAGTATGAATGTGTAATTGAAATCAATTTCATTGAGCATCCGGAATATAAATCTGATTTCTCTCTACCGGATCCTGACAGAATTCTTCTTCTGGCAGCTTCCCATGCCGATGTTACTGTCGTTCCCGGAAATACTCTGCTTATTCTGGATGAAATTCAGGAATGTCCGGAGGCACGTACAGCTGTAAAATTTCTGGTAGAGAATGGTACGGTCGATATTCTGGAAACCGGATCGCTGCTGGGTGTTAATCTCCATGAAGTTCGCTCTTATCCTGTCGGATTCGAACAGATCGAACCTATGTTTCCACTGGATTTCGAAGAGTTTCTATGGGCTGTTGGAACAAAACAGGAAACGATCCAGTATCTGCATGACTGCTATACGAACCTGGAGCCTGTTGCAGAATCCCTGCATTCCCGTTTTTTGGAACTCTATTACCGATATCTGATTATTGGAGGAATGCCCGAAGCAGTCCAGATGTATGTGAACACTTTGAATTTGTCTGATGTTAACATGGTCCAAAAAAGAATCATGGATCTGTATCGGCTGGATATCATAAAATATGCCAAAGATGAGGAGAAAATCAGAATCAGCGGCATTTTTGATTCAATCCCTGCGCAGCTGGATGAGAAGAACAAGCGGTTCATTCTGACAAAAGTCAGAAAGACTGCCCGAATGGAGCGGTATGAAAACTCATTCCTCTGGCTGAAGGAAGCTGGGGTAGCTCTTCCCAGCTACAATCTTTCAGAGCTCAAACTTCCACTTCTCCTGAACGAGAAACGAAATCTTTTTCGGCTCTTTCTCTGTGACACGGGACTGCTTGCAAGTACATTTTCGGCAGAAATACAGTATCAGATTCTGCAGGGAAATCTGCAAATCAATTTTGGAGCTGTGGTGGAAAACGCAGTAGCCCAGGCTTTGGTATCCAAAGAACTGTCGCTGCATTATTATGACAACAAGAAGACAGAACTGGATTTTGTTGTCCAGCAGGGCTCTTCTCTGGATATCCTTGAAATCAAATCCGGAAATGACTATGGATCCCATCCATCCCTGACCAGAGTATTGGCAAGTCATGACTCTGAAATCCGACAGGCCATTGTGGTCTGCAAAGGGAACCTGCAGAAATCTGAAAACATCCTGTATCTGCCTTTCTATATGCTCATGTTTTATCAGCAGAAAGATGCTCAGAATTTTGTTCTGCTTCAGGATGCCAGGCGTCTTTTCGGATTATGATTTTCCAGCCATCGAGGACTGACAAATCATCAGAGTCTGCAATCCACCCAAAGACCCGCATCGACGGGTCTTTTCTTCGAAAGGGCATAGACTGTGAGTTTCCTTCACCTGCGCCCTGTCCACCATCGGCACCGGGGATTCACCCCAGCTTCAGAGCCGGCTGCGATTTCAGTTCTTCCAGCTTTGGGCCCGGCACCCCGAAGTTGTCCGCAATCAGTCTGCCGATGGCCGCAAAAGTATCCTGTTCCGGCAGCGGCCCGCCGCATGTCATGGACGGACTCCAGGCCAGCAGCGGCACACGTTCCCGGGTGTGATCTGTTCCTGTCCAGGTGGGGTCATTGCCGTGATCCGCTGTGACCAGCAGCAGGTCATCCTCCCTGAGAGCCTGCATCAGACACGCCAGCTTTTCGTCGAAGGCTTCCACTTCCCGGGCATAGCCTTCCACATTCCGCCGGTGCCCCCATTTGGCATCGAAATCCACCAGATTGGTGAACACCAGGCCTGTAAAATCCCGGTAGGCCAGATCAATGGTCTGTTCCATTCCCTGCACGGAGGAGTCCGAGTGAATCGCCTCCGTGATCCCTTCTCCGTCAAAAATGTCCCGGATTTTTCCCACGGCTATCACCGCATAGCCTGATTCCTTCAAAGCATCCAGCACTGTGGAACCGAAGGGTTTCAGAGCGTAGTCGTGCCGGTTGGCTGTCCGGACAAACTCCCCGGGTTTTGTACCGGTGTAAGGCCGGGCAATCACCCGCCCCACTTTCCACTCCGGGCGCATGGTCAGCCTGCGGGCAATCTCGCAGCAGCGGTAGAGCTCCTGCAGGCCGAAGGTTTCCTCATTGCCGCAGATCTGCAGTACGGAGTCCGCGGAGGTGTACACAATCATGTGCCCGGTGGCAATTTCCTCCGGCGCCAGTTCTTCCAGGATCTGCGTGCCGGATGCGGGACGGTTGCCGATGACCTTGTGGCCGGTTTCCTGTTCCAGGGCCTGAATCAGTTCCGGGGGAAAGTGTTCAAAGGTCTGAAAAGGCGTGTCGATTTCCAGTCCCATCATTTCCCAGTGTCCGGTCATGGTGTCCTTGCCTGCAGATGCTTCATTCAGAAATCCGTACCGTCCCGCCGGATGGTCGGCCGGCTGCTGGTGTGCCAGGGGACGCAGGCTGGACAGCCCCAGTCTGTTCAGGGTGGGAATCCGCCAGTCCGGGGTGGCCTGGGCGATGTGGCCCATGGTATCCGCGCCTTCATCCCCGAACCGGGCAGCGTCCCGGGCACCGCCGGCGCCAAAAGAATCCACCACCACGAGAAAAATCCGTTTGTATCTCACTTTGCCAGCTCCAGGGCCACCTGCATCATCTGCGTGAAGCCGGTTTCCCGTTCCTGGCTGGACAGCCCGGTGCATTCCAGAGGCTTGTCGGAGATGGTCAGCAGACACAGAGCTTTCTTTCCGGCTCTGGCAGCGTTCAGATACAGCGCCGCGGCTTCCATTTCCACGGCCAGGACTCCCATGGATTTCCATTTTTCCAGGGCATCTTCCTGGTCGTTGTAAAAAATATCCGACGACAGGATGTTGCCGGCCTTCACCGGAATTCCCTGCTGACGGCAGATTTCCACCGCCTTCATGGCCAGGTCAAAATCCGCCGTGGGTGCAATGGTGCCGGGCAGCCCGAACTGTTTTGCATACCGGGAATCCGTGCTGGCGGATATGCCCACCACCAGATCCCGCAGAGACAGTGCATCACTCAGGGCCCCGGCGCTGCCAATGCGGATGATGGTGTCCACTCCGTAGATGTTGAACAGCTCCCAGGAATAAATGCCAATGGAAGGCATGCCCATGCCGGATCCCATCACTGTCACCGGGGTTCCCTGCCAGGTGCCGCTGTATCCCAGCATGTTCCGGACATGATTGATTTCCACCGGGTTTTCCAGATAGTTCTCCGCAATGTATTTCGCCCGCAGGGGATCTCCGGGCATCAGGACCGTGGAAGCAATCTGGCCGGGTTCTGCCTGATTGTGTGGTGTGCTCATCGTCAAATTCCTCCTTTTCTTCGATGTTTCAACTGTCTTCATGATATCCGGCAGAGGCCATCCTGACCACACTGGAAAGCACCGGCCGGGATTTTGTCCACTGCTGTTCACCCTGTACAATAAAGCAAAAGGAGCACGAATCATGAAATACAGCCAGAACGGACTTCCTTATCACATCGGGGTCAGTGCGGACCAGATCGGCCGTTATGTACTGCTTCCCGGACACCCGAAACGGGTGAAGAAAATTGCCGCCCATCTCGATGATCCGGTAAAGCAGGGAGACAGCCGGGAATACGAAACCTGGACCGGATCTCTGGAAGGCGTGCCGGTCACCGTGATGTCCACGGGCATCGGGGGACCCAGTGCCGCCATCGGACTGGAAGAACTCTGTGATCTGGGAGCCCATACCTTCATCCGCATCGGGACCTGCGGCGGCATCCAGCCGGAAATCAGAAGCGGCGATCTGGTGATTGCCCAGGCAGCCTGCCGGCAGGAAGGCACCAGCCGGGAATATGCGCCGCTGTCCTGGCCGGCGGTGGCGGATTTCGCTGTCACTGACGCGTTGCATGAGGCTGCCCCGGCAGCCCATATCGGGGTGGTGCAGTCCAAAGACTCTTTCTATGGACAGCATGATCCGGACCGCATGCCAGTGGTGGACCGGCTGCAGGGGGACTGGAAAGCCTGGAAACGGCTGGGGGTGCTGGCCAGCGAAATGGAATGCGCGGCGCTGTTCACCGTCGCTGCGTACCGCCATGTCCGCTGCGGCGCCATTCTGCTGGTGATGGCCAACCAGGAACGGGAAAAAGCCGGACTGGAAAATCCGGTGGTGCGGGATACGGAAGCAGCAATCACCGCCGCTGTAGATGCCCTGCGTTTGCTGATCCGGCAGGAGAAACAGCATGACTGATCCCCGAATCCTGGAAGAAGCCAGACAGGCAGCGCAGAACGCCTATGTTCCCTACTCCCATTTTCCGGTGGCGGCAATCCTGGAACTGCGGGACGGAACACTGCTTTCGGGGTGCAATGTGGAGAACGCCAGTTACGGCCTGTGCATGTGTGCCGAGCGCAATGTCCTGTTCATGTCAGTAGCCTGCGGTGTGCCCAGGGAGGACATCACG
The DNA here is from genome assembly GCF_910588395.1 of uncultured Faecalibaculum sp. Classification (GTDB taxonomy): domain Bacteria; phylum Bacillota_I; class Bacilli_A; order Erysipelotrichales; family Erysipelotrichaceae; genus Faecalibaculum. The sequence goes on from NZ_CAJUPA010000025.1 coordinate 4,653, forward strand.
TCCCTGACGGTGTATGCACCGACGGACACCCTGACGACTCCCTGCGGTGCCTGCCGGCAGGTCATGACAGAGCTGCTGGAGCCGGAGACACCGGTGATTGTGACCAATGGCAGGCTGGAAAAGCGGTATACAGTACGGGAGCTTCTTCCGGATGCATTTGAAATCGAATAGTGAATCAATCTGATTGAATACAGCCGAATACCATCATGTTTACGCAAAACTGCGCAGAATGCAGATATTCCGCGCAGTTTTTGATTCTGGATAAGAAGACGGTTCACATCTCTTTTTCATAGCGGCTGCGATAGTAAATCGCCGTGCATTCCACAAACAGATACGCAGCCACCAGCATGGCAATCGGGACCAGGCCCACATTCATCAGGGCGAAGGACACCATCAGAGCCCCGAACACGAAGGTCATCACATCCCAGGCACTGGATTTCGCCCGGGCACTGACGGCAATGTTCCGTTCGTCCCGCTGTTCGATTTCCAGACGTTTTTTCTCCTGCGGATGACCGGCCATTACCCCGCCCGTTACCAGACTGCCGGCTCCCTGTCCGAAAAAGCCGCATCCCAGCGCTGTGCAGAGGCTGCACAGAGCCAGGATCCATTCCCCCTGACCCGACAAGTGCTTCATGGCGTACAGACCGGCTGCCATCAGGCCCAGTCCCAGAACAGCGGTGATCACAGATTTGTGTTTCATACAGATTCCTCCTCGTAAATGAATATCTCTTCAATGGTCATGTGAAAGTACCTGGCGATTTTGAACGCCAGCTCGATGGATGGGTTGTACCGGCCTTTTTCCAGGGAACTGACAGTCTGCCTGGAGACTTCCAGGATCCGGGCCAGCTCTTCCTGGGTGATGTCATGCTGACGGCGCAGTTCTTCCAGACGGTTCTTCATGACTTCCCCCTTTTGTAAAGCTCACTTTACATTCACATCATACCCGAGAACAGCCGGTACGTAAAGCACACTTTCCATAACCGTGCGGTTTTCTGTCGCCTGACTTGCCGACTGTTCATTCATATCATTCGGAAAGCACGTAAAAAACCGTGCAGATAACATACATTTCTGCGCGGTTTTCCGGTTCGTATTTCAGCTGCTGCTTATTTGTCTGCCTTTACTTCCACATTGCTGACTTTCCAGTCATCTCCGTCCTTTTCCAGGGTGAGGCGGTAATCCGAGGTTTTGCGCTCGGCATCTGCCATTTTGGCTTCCACCTGTTTGCCTGCATCCGGCAGGATCTGATCCATGAGCCAGGCAAAGGACTCCTCTTCCGTGTGATCTTCCATGTATTTCTGGATTTCCTCGCTGTGATCCACCACCCACTGCTGGGCAAGTTCACTGCCATACTCCTCTGTCATTTCGTTTTCCAGTGTATCCATGGGAATGCCAGTGACTTTGACCATCACCGTGGCTGTATCGCCATCCACCTTCACATCTCCGATTTCATACTTCTCCCAGACCATGCCGTAGGCCTTGAGCATGCTGTCCATGAATGTGTCCATTGTTTCCCCGCTGATGCCCATGGCCTCATAGGCACTCAGGCTGTCCCGGAGCTCTTCCATGGTACCCATGTCCCTGACAGCGGATTCTGTCATGTACTTCGCCGATTCATCCAGGTCACCAGCCTGCTGTGACTTCAGGAAGGCTTCAGCCGTGGTTTTCACCGCTTCGGCTTCCGGGTTGGCGCCGCAGCCCGCCACAAACAGCAGAGTCATGCCCAGCAGGGCAGCCAGAAATTTCTTCATAAAACGACCTCTCTTCTTCTGCTTTCACTATACCGGATAGACAGAACATTTGGAACAAGTCTGTCACATGTTGTACCTTCTTCACACCAGCATCATCCCGGACCGTGTCCATTCCGCCGCATATGTCCCTGCCGCCATGCATCCGTCTGAAGCCTGCCTTTCACATCGCCCGCATGCTGTTATAATCAGTTCGTAAAGGAGAAAGCATGGACCTATATCCCTGTATCATCATCGCCCTGCTGCTGACAGCGGGCATCATTCAGTTCACCATGCCGCATCTGGAAGGCCGGCCCCGGGCGGCGCTGCGGCTGATTCAGACAGCCTGTCTCGTTTCCATGACCTGGCTGCTGACTGCCTTCTGCCGGCTGCAGCAGTATCCCCTCTGGATCTGTGTGGTGGCAGCTGTCATTCTGGTGTATGTGTTCTATTTCACCGGACTGTTCCTTCCGGCGTTTCTGGCTTCCAGAGCCCCGGAGGTTTCCGGAAAGTGGGCCGCGGCTCTGGCATCCCTGGGACGCATCCTGGCGGTATTCACCTTTTTCACCACCCTGCCGACCCCGGAAAACGAAGAAGTCTCGGAGGACCAGATCCGGGAGCTTCTGGCAGAGGCGGACGAGGAAGACATTGACGAACCTCAGAAAGAACTGCTGGAAAATGTCTTCGAGCTGGATGACACCAGCGTGGATGAAATCTGCACCCACCGCTCTCAGGTCGTCTCCCTGAACATGGCGGACAGAGCCGGGAACTGGAAAAAGGTCATTCACGACAACCGGCATACCTTCTATCCCATCATTGGCCGCAACAACGAAGACGTGATCGGCATTCTGGACACCCGGGATTATTTCCGGCTGGAGAAAGCGGATCTGGAAAACGTGATCACCAAGTGCGTGGACAAGCCGCTCTTCGTGGCGGAAAACATGAAGGCAGATGACCTGTTCCGGCAGATGCAGAAAGAGAAGACCTATTTTGCGGTGGTTCTGGATGAATATGGCGGCATGACCGGCATTGTCACACTGCACGACATCATGGAAACGCTCTTTGGCCGCATGCAGGAAGCGGATGAAGCAGCACTGCCGGATGACATCCGGCAGCTGTCTTCGGACTCCTGGGAAATCATGGGATCTGCCAGTCTGGAAGATGTGGCAGACACCCTGCAGATCCGGCTACCGGTGGAAGAGTACGACACTTTCGGCGGCTATGTACTGGGAACCTACGGATTCATTCCCGAGGACGGGACGCAGCTGGAGATTTTTCTGGATCCTCTGGCGGTGCAGGTCTTTGACATCCGGCATCACCGGATTGGCCGCACCGTGGTCCGCCGTCAGCCCGGGCAACGATCAGAACACAAGGAACCAGGACACAGGGAAAAGGAAGGATAAGCGCATCCTTCCTTTTCCTTTTCGATTCTGCAGACTTCTATCCACAGCAGACAAAGCAGCCGGTCATTGTAAATTTATGAAAATCTTACACACTTGTGACTGTAAGCATTCTTTTCATATGGATTTTTACAAATTCTCGGAAATCTGGCGAATGTAACTAGTAGGGGGCATCCTGACTCACCCAGCAGAGCATGCCCCCGTATACGAAGGAGGAAAGTTTTGGGAAAAGAGAAAGACATTCTGGAACGGCATCTGCTGGAGAATCCTGAGGAGCACAAAGAAGCCATGGAACTCATCACCGGGCGCAGGTGGGACATTGATCCTGCTTCCTTCCGCCATTATCCTGTCCACATCCCCCGGGACATGGGCGACACCCTGTCCTTTCTGGAACAGGACTCCGCCATGCTGGTGGTGGATCTGGCTACAGAAGAAGAGCTGGCCATCACCTGCACAGAGAATCAGACAATCGCAGATCCGATCATGGTGGAACGTCTCCTGGCTCATATCGCGAATCAGTATCTGACAAGGGCGAGAGACGGGAAGAAGCCTGTACCAATCATTGCAGGAGTCCTGTATTACGGAGACAAGCCCTGGACAGCCCCGGTTTCCCTGCGGGAGAAGCTGAAGATCCCGAAAACAGGAGACAGCGACTTCATTCTGGACTTCCGGATCCGTGTGGTGGATCTGGGTGCTCTGCCAGATGAGACCATTGAGTCCATGACCACGGATCTGAGGTATTTCGCCGGACTGCTCAAGGCAAAGCGGGAAGGAAGGCGGTATACTGTGAACAGAGGAGAAATCCATCATCCGTTTTGGACGATCAAGGGACTGGCACATTTGAGTGGCATGGAGATTGATGACGAAGAACTTTTGAAGATCAGCGGGTCAAAGGAGGAATGCACCATGGAACTGGCATACACATTTCTGAGCAAGGAACAGGCGGAGGCAGCTCTGCGGCAAGGATTCCAGGAAGGTGAAGCATCGGGAATTCAGAAAGGCGAAAAACAAGGATTCCGGAAAGGCACAGAGCTGGGATTCCAGAAAGGTGAATCCGAAGGAAGAAAGAGAGCTCACCAGCTCTTCTCCTGGCTTCACAAACAGGACCGCATCAGCGAGTATCCGCAGGCTCTCAGTTCTGAACAGCTGTTTGAGCAGTACTGGAATGAAATGCAGAACAGCCTGAAAAACTGATCAGGCACAGTGCAAGGGGCTGCAACTCCCCGTCCGATCCAGTCGGCCGGGTTGTTGCAGCCCCTTTCTGTTTTGAATCCGCCCTCACATCTTCAGGACAATATCGCAGACCGCTTTGGGGTCGCAGGCTTTCAGGTACGCCTCTTCCCGGGGAATCCAGACCCGTTCGAATTCCCGGACTTTTTCCGGACCCATTCGCTGCAGCAGCCGCTGCTTCTGCGTTTCGGAATCAATGTCCGCAAAGATACGGCTGTCATAGAAATCCCGCAGAAGCGGGTGCAGGCTGTATGCCCCTTCCACAATCACCAGATCATCGGGATACAGCGTTTCTTCTTCGCAAAGCTGCTGGCGCACACAGTCAAACCGCCGGGTTTTCACCGGTTTTCCGGCCCGCAGAGGCTCCAGCACTTCCTGGCGGAACCGCAGCAGATCCATGTTTCCGGCAATGCCCGGCTTATGCAGGCTGCGGGGCAGATAATAGTCATCCATGTGAAACACCAGAACGCCTCCACTTTGTTCCAGCTCACTGGCCAGAGTGGTTTTTCCCGCACCGCTGCGGCCGTCAATGGCTGCCAGAATCATCTCAGAAAGCCTGCTGCCGGAAACGAACCACGCCAGCCCGGTGCAGGGCCACCATGGCCATGGGAACAAGAATCAGCTGCAGCACAATGCCCGGCAGCGTGGTCACAAAAGCGGTGCCCAGAAACATCTGCCAGCCAAAGTTTCCGAGTCCCAGCAGAACCACTTCCACCAGCCCCCAGACGATCCGTCCTGCCAGCATGGCGGCAATCAGACAGCGGTACAGTGCCTTGACACACTGGTACTTCGACACCTGCCACAGCCAGCCGGAGACAAGGCCGTAGGTGCCCAGTTCAAAAGCCATGGCCAGTGCTGCGGGGTACATCACCGGCATGCCAAAGAGCGCCGAGCGCAGCAGCGGCAGCAGGAAGCCCACGCCCAGGCCGTACTTCCAGCCGCACAGAAAGCCGCAGAGCAGCACCGGCAGATGCATGGGACAGAGCTGGGAACCAATGGCCGGGATCTGCCCGGTCAGAAACGGCAGCAGCAGCCCCAGAGCCAGCATCAGGCCGGCGGTGGTCATGTTTTTTACGGAATGATTCATCGCGTATCCAGGCAGGGACACCCGGCCGGAAACCTGCCTGCTCCTTTCTCATTTCTCAAACTTTCTTCAGATGGGCATCCACAGTCCGTTTCCGGCACCATATACGTTTATTTTAGGAAACGGATGTTTTTTTGACAACATCCTTTCCGGCATGGCTCTCCATGCCCGCAAGCCGTTTTTTGCACGGTCACCATGCCGGCGCCCCGGTCATCCATCGGCAATGGGCACCGGAACCACCTGTTACAGAAGTACCGGAACTGTCGCAGGATTTACACAGGCTTTACACCGCTGTGATTCCGGCTTTACACAGACTTTCTATAATGACCCTGCCTGCAACCAGGCAAGGAGGCACTATGGACTGGTCAGATAAAATCCTGCGGCTGGCGCTGTCCTGCTGTCTGTTTTTGACAGCGGCCGGGTGTGCAAAACAGCCGGAAACAGCGGCATTTTCCCGGGATCAGGATATTCACCTGCTGATGCGGGAGGATGGATCCGGCACAAGAACCGCTTTTAGCGAGGGAACCGGACTGCTGAAGAAACAGCCGGATGGCAGCATGCAGGATGATTCTGCCATGACAGCGGCGGTGACCAGTTCCACGGCGGTGATGCTGACAAATGTGAAAGACGATCCGGCGGCTGTGGGCTATGTGTCCCTGGGGTCTTTGAATGATTCGGTGCGGGCACTGAAACTGGATGGCGCAGCCTGCGATGGGCCGGATGTGAAAAGCGGCGGCTATCCCCTGGCACGTCAGCTGTATCTGGTGACGGGACCGGGGTCCGGAGAACAAGACCGGGCGTTTCTGTCTTTTGTCTGTTCGGATCAGGGGCAGGAAGTGGTGGCTGCCAGCGGCTGGGTGCCGCTGGATGGCCAGGGGCCATGGCAGCGGCCGGCGGATGTCTCCGGTAAAATCGTGCTTTCGGGATCCAGTTCCGTGGCGCCGGTGATGGAACAGCTGGCGGCTGTCTGGGAAAAGGAAATGCCCCAGGCACCGGTGGAGATCCAGCAGTCGGATTCTTCCACCGGGATCCAGAACGCCATCAACGGGTCGGCGGATCTGGGCATGAGCAGCCGGGGGCTGTCGGAGTCGGAGACTCAACAGGGGGCTGAATCCATTCCCGCGGCACTGGACGGCATTGCCATCATTGTCCATCCCGCCAATCCTGTCCGGGACCTGTCCTTGAGCCAGGTACGGCGCATTTTCTCCGGTGATGCCAGGAAGTGGTCCGATGTCAGCCGGTAACCGCAGGGAGGGCTTTGCCAGAATCCTGTCCGGGGTCTGCGCCTGGATTTCTGCAGCGGCGATCCTACTCATTCTGGGGTTTCTGGTCACGGAAAGCCTGCCGGCGATCCGGCAGATTGGTCTGATGGAACTGCTGACGGGGCTGGTGTGGAAACCCGCGGAGGGAAAATACGGACTGCTGCCCATGATCGCCGGAACCCTGGCAGTGACCGGCGTGGCGGTGGTGCTGGCAGCGCCTCTGGGAATTCTCTTCGCGCTGTTTCTGGCGCATTTCTGCCCGGAAAAACTGCGGCGTCCCATGCGGATGATGGTTTCCGTCATGGCAGGAATCCCTTCGGTGGTCTATGGGTTTTTCGGGCTGGAGGTGCTGGTGCCCTGGCTGCGCACGGTGACCGGAACTTCGGGCATGAGCCTGCTTTGTGCGGGGCTGCTGCTGGGGATGATGATCGTGCCCACCGTCACCGAGCTCTCCCTGTCTTCCATGGAAAACGTGGATCCGGGCTGCTTACAGGGCAGCCTGGCTCTGGGCGCCACACCGGAGCACAGTGCGCTGTTTGCGGTGCTGCCGGCTGCCGGAGCGGGACTGGCCACGGCGGTGGTGCTGGGACTGGGACGGGCTGCGGGAGAGACCATGGCGGTGATGATGGTGGCCGGCAATCAGGCGCTGCTGCCTGGTGGCCTGCTGCGGGGTGTCCGCACCCTGACCGCGAATCTGGCCCTGGAAATGGGCTATGCGGCGGATCTGCACCGGCAGGCGCTGACGGCTTCGGCCCTGGTGCTGCTGGTGATCGTGCTGGTCCTGGTGCTGGGTCTGGCCTGGATGAAACGGAGGAAACACGCATGAGACACATTCATTCTTCCCGGCTGCATGCCGCCGGACTGCAGATGGCCGGCGAAGCCGGCACCGGGGTGCTGCCCGGTCCGGGCCAGCCTGGATTCGTCCCGGCCCCGGTGGGCCGGCGGGCGTCAAAAGCCCCGGGAGAGAATTCGCCGGTGTCCCGGGAAAAACTGCGCCAGTCGGGGATCCTGGCGCTGCAGCGGGTCCTCATTTACGGCTCGGCGCTGGCTGTCACCGGATTTCTGGCGGGACTGATCATCTATGTGGTGATCAGCGCACTGCCTGCTCTGGATCTCTCCCTGTTCTCACCGGTCTATACCCCGGACAACGTTTCCCTGCTGCCGGCACTGATCAATACCGGGGCCATGATCCTGCTGGCACTGCTCTTTGCCCTGCCGCCGGGAGTTATTGGCGCCATCTATCTGACGGAATACACCCGCCCGGGCAGCCCGGTGGCAGCGGCCATTGGCCTGGGAGCAGAGGTGCTCACCAGCGTGCCGTCCATTGTCTTCGGTCTGTTCGGTTCGCTGTTCCTTGTCAGGTTCATGAACCTGGGCATGTCCCTGCTGGCGGGCAGTCTGACCATGGCGCTGATCATCCTGCCGGGTATTCTGCGCACCAGCCAGCAGGCGCTGTCGGAAGTCCCGGACGACCTGCGGCAGGCGAGTCTGGGACTGGGTGCCGGGAAACTGCGGACGATTTTGCGGGTGGTGCTTCCGTCTGCCTTGCCGGGGATCCTCTCCGGCACGATTCTGGCCACCGGTCGGATCACCGGAGAATCCGCCGCGCTGATTTTCACCGCCGGCACCGCCGTGAATCTGGTTCCGGGCCTGGATCAGTCCGCCAGGACGCTGGCGGTTCACATGTATACCCTGGCCGGCGAAGGACTGCACATTCCCCAGGCCTGGGCCACTGCCCTGATTCTGCTGATTCTGGTGCTGGTTCTCAATCTGGCTGCTGCCGGTGCACGGCGGGCCATGGAAAGGAAGATGCGCGGATGACAGACAAGATCACCATTTCCGGCCTGAACCTGTTTTATTCCCAAAACCAGGCTCTGCACAGCATTTCCCTGTCCATTCCCGCCGGAAAGATCACGGCGTTCATTGGTCCCTCCGGCTGTGGCAAGTCCACCCTGCTGAAGACTCTGAACCGGATGAACGATCTGGTGCCCGGCTGCCGTGTGGAAGGCAGCATCCGGCTGGAGGGGCAGGACATTCTCAAAACCGGCGATGTGAATCAGCTCCGGCAGCGGGTGGGGATGGTGTTCCAGAAACCGAATCCCTTTCCCATGAGCATCTACGACAACGTGGCTTACGGCCCCCGGGCGCAGGGCATCCGGGACCGGAAGATCCTGGATGCCCTGGTGCAGGAATCCCTGGAAGCGGCGGGTCTCTGGAAGGAAGTGAAAGACCGGCTGAAATCCTCCGCTCTGTCCATGTCCGGGGGCCAGCAGCAGCGGCTGTGCATTGCCCGGGCTCTGGCGGTCAAACCGGAGGTGCTGCTCATGGACGAACCCACCAGCGCCCTGGATCCGATTTCCACGGCGCACATTGAAGATCTGTGCCTGCGTCTGAAACAGAACTACACCATTGTGATGGTCACCCACAACATGCAGCAGGCCCGGCGCATTGCGGACGACACCGCGTTTTTCTGGATGGGTCACCTGGTGGAATACGGCGATACCCACCAGATCTTCGAAGCCCCGAAAGACGAAAAAACCGCGGCTTACGTCAGCGGTCAGTTCGGCTGATCCCGCTGCCGTCCTTGATCCGGTTTCCGGCCCCTGACCCGGGTCACGATCAGCGGGTCACGATCAATCAAAAGGAAAACGGCCTTCGTTTCCGGTATGGAACTGCTGATTCCATTCCGCAAAGAAGGCCGTTTTTTGATGCTTTCATTCTGATTTGTTCATGAGGGTCTGAACCGGGAATGGTTCAGGCTTTCAGATTCATGGGCTGGTACATCAGGGCAATCTGGTCCATGCCCGTCTGTTCGCAGAAGGCGTACCCGGACTCCGTGGGCGAAATCCCGGCACAGAGCTCCCTGGCCAGGATCCGCCTGGCCTGACAGCCGGTTTTCCCGGACATCCGCAGCGAGTCGTAGGCTGCCTGCATGAATTCCTGCCGGCACAGACTTTCATCCACTGTCTCATACACTTTTCTGATCACATCCAAAGCCGCATTCAGTCTCTTTCTTGCATCTTCATTCATGGCGTTCCCTTTCCTTTGCCCGGAGTGCTGTTGAATCAGTGAAGCGAAAATACGGATTGACGGGTTTACACCGGTCATTTGTTAACCCGGTTAAACCCCTCAGGCAGTTTCATTATAATCCTTTACCCGGGTCAGAACAGGCGCATGCCCGGAAAAGTGATGAAATAACAGTTTATGTTCCAGACAAGAATACACGATACTCCGCCAGACAGTCCGGAGGCATGCCTGGTTTTATGTTCTGTTACAATGAATGCAGTCAATTACAGAGAACGCCTGCGGGTGTTCTTCAGGAAAAGGAATCAGTCATGAAACACAAACGCATTTTCCCTCTCTCCTGGCTGCTGGCTGCAGCCCTGGCGCTGACCGGCTGCACAGCCCCTGCCGGCCAGAGCCGGCCCTCTGACAGCGCACCGGCAGACACGGACTCCTCCGACCCAGCGCAGTCTCCTGCAGTCCAGGTGGATCCGGACTTTACGGCGTACACGGAAGACTACGTCCGCGAAGCCTGTGAAAACAGCTATATGGTCATGCATCAGTACTTTGAACACCCGGAAGCCTATGGCATCGACCCGGCCAAAGCCGAAATCACCCTGGGAACACTGCTTCCTGACGAAGAAGACCTGGAAATGGAAGACGAAATGGCCGCCCGGCTGGATACCTTTGATGTGCAGGACCTGGATCCCACCCAGAAAGTGATCTATGACACCCTGAAATTCCAGTTTGACTATGCCGACCAGGCTTATGACAGCCGGTACAGTTACCTGGACCAGATCTGGAACGAGTACACCAACCCCGCCGACATCCTGGTGCAGACCTTCTCCGAATACGAAATCCGGGAAGAGAAGGACATTGCGCCCCTGGTGACGCTGATCCGGGACACGCCCCGGTTTGTGGACGACTGCTTTGCCTACACCAGCGTGCAGGCAGAGAAGAATCTGCTCATGCTGGACTATGACGGTGTCCGGGAAAAATGCGAAGCGGTCATCGAAGCCGGTACGGATTCCGCCGTCAGCGCCAATCTTCAGGAGGAAATCCAGGAGCTGAATCTGCCCGCCGACAAGGAAACAGAGTATCTGAAACAGGTGAACCAGGCTCTGGAAGATGCCTTCTATCCCCAGTTCGAACGGATCTGCACCGATCTGAAGCCCTTCCAGGACAAATCCCGGGACTTCACCGGTCTGGCGAATCTGGAACATGGCAAAGACTACTACGCCGCCCTGGTCATGGACGCCACCGGCACCACCGACACCCCGGAAGAAATGAAGGAAAACCTGGAGGATGCCATTGCCTCCCTCTCCCTGCAGATGCAGATGATGATGAAGAAAGACCCGGACAGCGTCGCCGAAGCCTCCAGTCTGACCACAGACTTTGAATCCGTGGATGAAATCATGGACTTTCTGGAAACCCGCTATGACCGGGATTTCCCCGGCCTGGAGGCCATGACCTTTGAAGTGCAGCCCCTGACAAAAGAACAGGCCAATCCCGGCGTCATGGCCTACTTCATGATTCCCCCCGTGGACAACACAGCTCCCTACCGCATCCGCTTCAACAGCGTGGACTACGGAGACGACACCCGGGACATCATGCTCTATGACACGCTCGCCCACGAAGGCATCCCCGGCCACATGTACCAGACACAGTACGACCACCAGACATTCATCTATCCCATTCAGTACATGCTGTCAAACAGCGGATTCACCGAAGGATACGCCACCTACGTGGAAGGCCAGGCCAACAAATGGCTGGACGCGGAAGAAAACGCCATCCGTTTCTACAACTGGATGATGATGCTCTCCAACTGCTATACCGCACTGATGGACATCTCCGTGAACTGGGACGGTGTGTCCCTGGAGGAATTCAACGAAGAGTACGGCCCGCTGTTTGGCACTGATGATTTATCCGCTACCTACACCCAGCTGGTGTGCATGCCCTCTACCTTCCAGTCCTATTATTACGGCAACTGGAAAATCATGACCCTGCGCAACCAGGCCCAGAAAGAACTGGGAGACGATTTCGACAACCTGGGCTTCAACCAGGCCCTTCTGCAGAACGGCAGCGTACCCTTTGCCATTGTGGAACAGAACATCCAGGCTTATATCGACAGCGCAAAATAACGCAGACATGCACAGGCGGATCCTGATACCGGATCCGCCTTTTTTCGTATCCTGAAACCAGGAACATTCACCTGGTCATTACAGCTGAATCTGGAAGCATAAAACAACAGGACATTCCCGGAATGCAAGGGTGGCTTTCAGTGACTGTTATGGTCGGGAGCAGCATGTTCCTGGCCTTTTCTATTGGCAGGCATGCGAATAGGATGAGGTCGAAAGACGGAAAGAACAGGGCGTTTTTGGACATAATTGTGATCCATACACAGAAAATGTTCTTCCTTCTTTCCTTTTCGATATCCAGTTTTATCCAAATCGATCCCTTATATGAAAAGGTGAATCTCTATCTAACACGAAAATCGGATGAAAAGGTAAAAGAAGGCAGTGTCTTTCTGGAAAGCAAGGGAAATCATGAATGAATTTGCAGTCGCCATCGATGTATCCAATGGATCCAGTCATTTCAGATGCTTCAAATCTTCCAGCGAACCTTTGGGCCCGTCCTTGAAGTTCAGACACGATCAGGATGGTCTGGCTTTTCTTGAGGAGAGGGTCATGAAACTGCAGGAGAAACTGGCAGCAGAGCCTGTCTTTGTTTATGAAGCCACTGGTGTCTACACCCGGCCTGTTGAACGGTATCTGCTCAGCCACGGCTATCGCATCTGTCAGATCAGCCCCCTGGAATCCGCTGCCCAGAGACGGACTGACATCCACGGAAAGAAAACTGACAAGACAGATCCTGCTTATATTGCCCAGGCTTATTTCTCCAAAACGAAGAAAGCCCCTAAGGAGAAGGAAGATCCCTACTGGCATGCTCTGCGGCTCATGAACCGTGAATACGAGGAAACGATGAATCACCTGAGGACCTACAAGGTATCCTTCCAGTCCACGCTCGCGATCGTGTTCCCCGGATACCAGACGCTGGGAAAGGACCCCTATACACCCATCTCGCTGATAGCCCTGAGACGTTTTCCACATCCCGAGATGATCCTTCACAAGAAGCGGGAGACAGTCATCCGCAGAGTCATGAAAGATACGAGAATGTCTGAAAATCGTGTGGCCAGGTGGGTGGACAAGATGATCAGGCTGGCGCAGACCACTTATCCAGGATGTGAGAAAGATGATCTGGAAGTGGAGCTCCTGATCAGAAAGATTGATGATATCCTGGCCTGTGACAGGCGTTGCAAGGAGATCCTGCAGCAGCTTATCGCCAGGGCTGCCGACAGCGAGTATTTCGAGTGTCTGTGTTCCATCAAGGGAGTGGGAGCCAATCTGGCCGCCAGAATACTGGCGGAAGTCGGAGACATCAGTCGTTTCCGGAATGTAAAGGCTCTGATCGCCTATGCGGGACTTGATCCCCGAAAGAACCAGTCAGAAGAAAAGAAGGGAGAGCATCTGGGGATCTCAAAAAAGGGGAACAGACGACTGCGAACTATTCTGTATCTGGCTGTGACGTGCAATCTGAAGCAGGGGGATCCTTATGATCCGATCAGTGAATACTACAAAAAGAAAAGGCAGCAGAACCACCCACTGGCTCATACTGCCGCTGTAATAGCTGCCTCAGGCAAGCTGTTACGGACCGTCTACGGTATGTGCAATACCAAAACCATGTACCTTAGACAATCTCCATTATAAGGAGCCCTGTCAAAGAGGGGAACAGAAAATCCAAAAACAATTAAAGGCAGACTGGTGGATCTGCCTTTTCGTCGTGCCTGATCTGTAGTACCCAGTCAGAGATTAATTGTGTCGTTTGATATTGATTTTTCTTATCCAATTTCGGTTCTGCCGATGGAGGCCCGAGCCGCCGGTCCTTTGGGTGGAAGAACACCAGACGGAACACAGAAAAAACCGCGCCATCGCGCGGTTTTCCGGACTCAGTCTGTGCTGCGGCCCATGAACAGGGTGTCTCCTGCATCACGCAGGACGTGGAACCCATTTTTCTCGTAAAAATGCACCGCCTGTTTCCGGCTGCTGTCCACCCCCAGGCAGACACCGGGAATTCCTTTTTCCTTCAGCAGGGCAAGCAGGGCTTCCATGAGCCTTGTCCCGGCTTTCAGATTCTGCGCTTCCGGCACAACATTGATGTGGAGATGTGCAGGATAGTCCCTGGCAAATTCCCGGATATAGGACTGGGCTTCCAGAAATGGTTCATAGCTGCCCGGCATCAGGGCTTCCATGGCCGGGGCGTACTCCTGTTCCAGCTGCCGGAAATAGGCATCCGGATCCGTGGCGCAGAGAACATACCCTGCCAGCGTTCCGTCCTCCAGTTCCAGCCCCAGGCTGGTGTCACCGGCATGACAGGGATAGTAATCCACATATTTCAGTGCCGCCAGTTCCCACTGCCGCAGGGTGCGGTCCTGGTGCAGGGAGGCCTTGCGGCTGGCTGCCCGGACAGCCGGCAGATCTTTGGATGTAAGTGTCCGTATCTTCATGTCTGTATTGTACCGCCGGCCAGAAAAAACAGCCCGCCGGCTGTCTTTTCCGATTCTTACAGCAGGCTCTTTCCTGCGCTCCAGGCTTTTCCGGCTTCTTCTGTGAGAACCAGATAGTTTCTGTCCACCGGGTTGAAGCTCAGCAGCTGCATGTTCTGAATGTCCGGGTTTCCATCCGCATCCAGGTACGCTTCATCGCAGGAAATGGCGATGATATCCGCAATGATGTTTCCATTTTCTGTCTGACCTGTAATGCGGCATTCCAGCGTCAGAGGCAGCTGGGCGAATACCGGTGCATCCACATGACCGGCTCTGGATACTGTCCAGCCGGTTCTGGCCACTTTGTCCGGCGTGGTGTTGCCGCTGGCCATGCCCACGTAATCGCAGGCGGTCACCTGGTCTTTTGTCGCGAAGCTCAGTGTGAAGTCTCTGCGGGCCATGATGTTTTTCGTGGTTTTATGTCCTGCGGAGAGACACAGCACCACCTGGGTATCGTCATACTGTCCGGTCCAGGCTGCATTCATGGCATTGGGGGTGCCATGTTCATCATAGGTGCCAATAATGGACACCGGCTGAGGCAGAGCCCAGGCGGCTGGGTTGAAGTGTTTTCTTGTCATGAAAGATCCTCCATATCGCTGTGATGACATTGTACGCCTGAAGGATCCTGATACAGAAAAAAAAAACAGCCATATGGCTGTCTGTTCTGAACTGGCAACTTCCTATTTTTGCCTTGCGGCTATCGTCGGCGTTGACGTGCTTGACTTCTGTGTTCGAGATGAGAACAGGTATTTCCACGTCGCTATCATCACCAGAACAATATCTATTTTACAGATTCCTGCTCTGAAGTCAACAGATTTTTTGAATTTTCAGCCACCGGCAATTCTCTGCTGCCGGAAAACGGTCAGTCCCGGATGATGCCGAATTCTCTGTACAGCCGGTACAGCACCTGAGGATTGTCCAGAGCAGCCAGGAACTCTTCTGTTCTGTCCGCCTTGACCATCATCTGTTTCAGCTGGCTGATCTGCTGTTCCGTTTCTGTTCTTCCTTCAATCAGACCTTCGCGCCGGCCTTCACGTCTGCCATATCGTTCGCCTTTTTCATATACGCCTTGTCCCAGATTGCACATATCCAGCACCTCCTCTTCCACATCCTGTACAGTCGGTATCCCGTAGTCCTCCAGAATACCGAGTCGGTCCACTACGCTCATTGTAGTCGAAAACAACCCGCGGAGTAAATTCCACACCGGCTCTTCTCCGGGCTCCGACTTTGATTCCTCGTTGAATCCCAGGATCACCGTCTGCACCAGCTCCGCCTTTCCCCACATGTCAGGTTCGCCTGTCGTTTTCTCCGTCAGATTATAGGCTGTGATTGTGTTCCTGTTCTGGCCCGCCACGATCCAGATGCTGCATACCGGCATCAGCCGGTCATAGTCTTGCGCCACATACTCCCGGTCTGTCTGACTGGCAATCAGTTCTCCCAGACAGGAAACAGCCCGGGGCAGCAGTTCATAGTTCTTCGGCTTGTCCTTCTGTATCTCGATGTTGATCAGGATCTCTCTGGCTCCCGCCGGTGGCTGTCTGATGGCTGTCTCACACCACCTTCACCGCCGCAAACTCCCGGAGCTGCTCATCCGAGAGCGCCGATACAAAATCCTGCTTGTATTTGAGATACGACTTCAGATCATAAAGCACATGGTACAGAATGGCCCGGGATTCAAACTCCTGACGGGTCCGGGGCAGCGGCTGCCGGCTCATATGCCGGAAGATCTCCTCCAGCATCTTCGTCTGTTCCTGCGGCACTGTCCTGCCCGGCACCGCTGTAGCCAGCTCCTGAATGAATTCCCGGATGATAACCGACTGCTCCGGCATGGACCGGATCTGCCGCAGCTGATAATGCAGGGCATGCACCACGGTCAGCTGCTGTTCCCGCATGGCGAAATAATGCGCATGCCAGCAGTCCCGGACAGGCAGCCGATTTTCCTGAAAGTGCAGAGCGTCATTCACATAGCCGAACAGCTCCGCCTCCATCTCGCCCATGGCAGACCAGATCTCCGTATGCTCCGGCATTTCCCCCATATACCGCACCACTTCCAGCAGCAGATGGGAAAACACGGTTTCTGTATGCAGCACTTTGTCATTCAGATCCTTCTCCATGCCTCTGTAATCCTGAAACATGTTCAGCACATAGGCAATGAACACCCCGATGCACAGCAGCCAGAATTCGTTGATGATCATCCGGGCATTGAACCCGTGGGTAATGCTCAGGTGGGTCGCAATGAGGGCATTCACACTCAGCGTATTCTGAACCTGGCACAGTTCGCACATGGCCACAATGAAAAACAGAACCACCGCAAAGGACACCAGCTGGCTGGATGCCAGCGGCAGAATCACCACACACAGACCGATGGTGCCAAAGAAGGTCAGAAACCGGTGAACAATCAGCTGTATGGTCTGCCGGCGGGTGGTCAGCAGTGTCAGCAGCGTTATGGTACCTGCAGCGGTGGGACTTTCCAGCTGCAGAAACTCCGCCAGGAACACCGCAGCCGCACTTCCCAGACCGATCCGCAGCGAGAGAAGCAGCGCTTTTTTGATCTTCATGTATCTTTTGCTCCATTTCCATTCTTTCAGATTCAGAATATCCGAAAAAAAACCGGCTGTAATCCGAAACCGGCTGCACAGTCTGTCACATGAGCCCAGGCTGCATCCTGCAGGTTCCGGCCCCGGCAACCCGGCTGCTGTCCTGCAGCCCCTGAAGCAATCAGGCCGGGTCATCGGCACCCGGCAGCACAGGACCAAAAGTGCAGGGCGGCTGCGGGCTGTCTTCGGTACAATGAAACCACCTGATGATCATCTGGAGGAAAGAACAAGGACATGAACTGGATCGAAGCACTGCAGAAGGCTGTTTCTCTGATGGAAGCCGATCTGCTCAATGAAATCAGTGTACAGAACATCGCGGATGCCTGCGGCTTTTGCCCGGGGCATCTGCAGAAGGGATTTTCCATGGTGACGGGATACACCTTCGCGGAATACATCCGGAACCGCCGGCTGTATCTGGCGGCCAGAGAGATGCAGGAGACAGACCTGAAGGTGATTGACGCGGCAGTGAAATACGGCTATGAGTCACCGGATGCCTTTGCCAGGGCCTTCCGGCGGTTTCACGGGTTTGCTCCGAGTCAGCTGGGGGAACATTCCGGTGATGTGCGGGTGTTTCTGCCGCTGCAGATCCAGATCACGGTCCGGGGAGGTTATGACATGCACTGTGAGATTCGAAACATTCCGGCTTTCGACGTGATTGGAACTGTGAGCCGGATTCCGGCGGATGAAGACTCATACCAGGTGATTCCGGCGCTGTGGCGGGAGTTCATGACCGGCGACGGCCGGCTGCCGCAGTGCGATGGCAACAGCTCAGCCGCGCAGAAGGCGGTGTGGGAGAACAACATCGGTGAGTTCGGGATCTGCCGGATGACAGGATCCGGGGAGGAATACATGATTGCCGGAAAGTACCGGGGCGGTGAAGTGCCTGCAGGGTACGAGGTGTGGAAGATCCCGGGGCTGACCTGGGCGCAGTTTGACTGCTTCGGGCCTGTTCCGGAGGCTTTGCAGAGTGTGAACCGGCAGGTGTTCAGGTCGTGGCTGCCGCAGAATCCGGACTATGCACCGGATGGAGAGTTCTCCCTGGAGTACTATCCCATGGGCAACACATCCGCGCCGGATTACCGCTGTCAGATATGGATCCCGGTGAAGCGGAAGTAAAGGCGTCTCTTTCAGACAGCCGGCGGAAGACAGCTGCTGTCGCCCTGTGCCGTCCTGCCTGTGTACAGGGCGGTTTTTTCTGCGGTGTCCAAATCTGCCGTTTCAGGAATCATCCAGAGCGGAGATCGAAAAAAAAGACCCGGAGGTCTTTTCAGTTCAGCGTCAGAGCTTCGGGCAGGCCGCTCCAGCTGCCGGTGGCGAAGTCCATGGCGCTGATCATCTGCACTTTGTGCCGGCCATACTGTTCCTGCAGGTCATGGAGCGCGTACCGGATCTGGGGGGCCAGAAGGATCAGGTCATACTGGCTGTCCTCAGCATCCAGCAGCATGTAGCTGCGGGCCTCCACCTGCACCCCGGCAGGTTCCAGCTTATCCTGCAGCAGGGAGGCGTACATGGAGGAAGTGATGCCGCTTGTGCAGCAGATCAGGATCCGCATGCCTTCCTGAACAGTCTGACTGTCCGGGGCGGGGTGCAGGGGCACGCGTTCCAGGAGCACGTCGAAGAAGCTGCGGATGTTATTCATGGATTCTTCATAGTCGAAGGTCTCGAAGTGAAGATAATACACCATGGCTCCGGTTTTCTTTTCCTCGATGTACAGCTCAATGATGTCGTCGTGAAAGGAAATCATGCCCATGTATCTGTCTGTGCAGATGTCAATGCCTTCCCGCCGGGGATTGTCAGAGATGCAGATGTGATCCAGCCGGATCCGGGAGAGTTTCCGGTGAATGCAGACTGCGTTGCGCCGGCTCTGTGACCGGTCCAGATCAAACGTGTTTCTCAGTTCCATGTTCATGTCCTCCTTACACCTGTATTGTAAAAAAGGGCATCTTTTTAGAAAATAAAACCGGATGAATCAGAAACGCCGTTCGCAAACTTCCCGTATCCGGCAAGTCCGGCTGCGAACAGCGTTTCAGTCCGGCGGCTTCAATCAGGCAATTGCCGGAACCGCCGGGTATACTGCGGAAAGATGCCGCATTGGAAAGGGGCGCTGGCTATGCTGCTGACAGACAGAATTCAGGCCACGGCGTTCTCCGCCGGAGAACAGACCGCGGTGGACTACATCATGGAACAGAAGGAAAACATCCGGAACATGACCGTCAAGGAAATCGCCGGGGCCTGCTACTGCGCGCCCAGCACCCTGATCCGGGTCGCCCACAAACTGGGCTTCGAGGGGTGGAACGCCCTGAAGGAGAGCTTTCTGGAGGAAATGGAATATCTGGCCTGCCAGGACTGCGGACAGGACGCGAATGTGCCCTTTGAAGCGGGAGAGACGCCGGTGGGCATCGGGGAGACCATTGCGGCGCTGCAAAGCGAATCCATTGAGGATACCTGTTCCATGCTGGATGCCCTGCAGCTGCACAAAGCCACGGTGATTCTGAAAAACGCCAGGATCATCTATCTGCTGACCCTGGCTCCCAACCGGGAGCTGGCGGGGATGTTTCAGGCGGAAATGCTGCGCATTGACAGAACGGTGGTCATTGCGGACCAGCCGCTGTACACGGCTCTGATTATGGATCCGCAGGACTGTGCCATCATTCTGTCCTATTCCGGGGAGACAGACAGCATGGTGGAAGCGGGGCAGCTGCTCAATGAGCGGAAGATTCCCTTCATCGCCATTTCCAACATCGGAGACACCTCTCTTTCCCGGCTGGCGCAGGCGTCCCTGAAGATGTGCACCCGGGAAAAGCTGTATTCCAAAATCGGCTCCTTTTCCTCGGCGGTTTCGGCTTTCTACCTGCTCTATGTGCTCTATGCCTGTCTCTTCGAACGGGACTATGAACGCAACTTTGCCCGGAAAGTGGAGATATCCCGCCAGGTGGAACGAGTCCGGACAACCACCACATCCCTGATCCAGGAAGAACCGGATCCGGAAGAAAGTCCGGCCCAGTGAGCCTGCCGCTGTTTTGGCAATGCAGACAGTCCTGATGGCTGTCTGTTTTCTGTTGCAGCCCGCATCGGCAGCCGCAAAGAAAAAGGAGCTCCTTTCAAACAGGAAGCTCCATGCAGATCAGAATCTCACTCTGCTTTCGGGGGACGGACATAGGCCCGCAGCATGCCGATGGGTTTGCTGCCGGTGTTGCGCAGGCGCCAGGGTCCCACGTCGGCGGGGATGATGAAGGTTTCGGCGTAGTGAACGGGGAAGGGGTCGAATTTCCCTTCAGGGCTCTCGATCATGGCTTCGTCGCCTTCAATGAGGTTGCACATGTTGACGTTGTCTTCTGTGTTCAGCGTCACTTCGGTGTCAGTCCAGTAGCGGCGGGTTTCAATGAACTCCAGTTCGTGCAGACCGGTGTGCTCTTCCTTCACGGTTTCGGTTTCGGATACCGTCCAGATATTGTTCACAAGATTGTCCATGACCCAGGGTGTCTGGCGGTCCCACTGGATGTTGTTCCGGCCGTGTTCCAGGTGCACGGGGCGGGGCAGACCGTCCAGTCCCAGGCGGCCCCAGTCCCAGAGCTTGAAGGTGAAGCAGTAGGGCGTGGCACTGACTTCCAGCACCATGGAGTCTTCGCCGGAGCAGTGGATGGTGCCGGCGGGGATCAGGAAGTGATCGTGTTTCTTCGCAGGGATCCGGTTGACGAATTTCTCCGCCTCAAAAGGCCGGCCGCCGGCGTTGGCTTCCTCCAGCGCTGCCATCATTTCATCGGGATCCACGCCTTCTTTCAGGCCGAGGTAGACATGGGCGCCTTCCTTTGCGTCAAGGATGTAGTAGGACTCGTCCTGGGTGTAGCCCATGCCGAAGGTCCGGCGGATGTACTCGGTGAGGGGGTGAACCTGCAGGGAGAGATTCTGTCCGCCCATGGTGTCCAGGAAGTCGAAGCGGATGGGGAATTCCGCGCCGAAGCGGCTGTAGACCTGAGGTCCCAGCAGCTGGAGGGGGTGCATGAGCACCAGATCCATGGCCGGGAGCTCCAGGGTGCCGGACCCGAAGTCCAGCAGAATGGCGTTTTCTTCCGGAACACCGTCAAAGCTCCAGGCGTAGTTTTTCGCGTTTTTGTCCAGACCGCAGACTTCCTTCATCCACTGACCGCCCCAGACACCGGGGTCAAAGTAGGGCTTGGTGCGGAAGGGGCCTTTGACGGCCTGTTCCAGACCGTCCCGGACAGCGGTGCCGGTGGCCATATGCGGTTTGTCTCTATTGAGGTCCACAAACCAGTCCACCTGGTCAAAGACCTCTTTTTTGTGCTTGTCGAACACCCGCCATTCAATGAAGAACCCGCGCTTGATTTTCCGGAGCGGATCTTCATCCGGGTTGTCGAAGAAGAAATTCGGCATGCCTTTGCGGTACCGCAGCTGAATCTCCCAGCGGGCCATGTCCCCGTAGAACAGCGTTCCGCCGCTGATCAGCGACGCCCCGGGGCCCAGAACCAGCAGCCGGCTGCCGCCTTCCACCGCTTCCCGGGCTTTCTGCCGCAGCGCGGAAAGTTTTCCTTCGTCCACCAGATCGGTGAGCACGCCGTAGAACATCGTGCCGAAAATCCGGTCTTCCGTGACGTGATGCGCCAGGATCTCTTCCAGGACCGGCCTGTCTTTGAAGATGTCCCGGGCATCCAGCACCACATCAAAGTCCGGCGCCAGGTGTTCCTGTACCGCTTCCTGATCCGCGCCGGGATACAGGTCGAAGATCACGGGACTGGCTGCCTGTGCCACGCGAGCCTTCAGCGCCTGCCAGCCGGCGGCATAGTCCTGTTCATGTCCGGTGACATGGATCGCCGGAAACTTGTCATACTTTACTTCCATTCGATGGTCCCCTCCTTTGTTTTGTAGCACCGTGCCGGGAACGGCATGGCTTCCACCGCGGCGTAGTCATGTCCGGCGTCTGCCGCCCAGCAGCACACCACTTCCAGATCCTGGCTGCCGGTGTTGATCAGACGGTGGGCCAGTCTGCCGGGAATGTGGTGCAGGGATCCGGGTTTCATTTCCTCGGCCCAGGCCCCACCGGTTTCATCCATGAACAGCAGCAGACCCGTGCCTCCGGTGCACCAGTAATACTCCGCGGCGTCTCTGTTCTCGTGCCAGTGGCCCCTTGTCATGGCGCATTCCCCGTTCACCGTCACCGGATGCACCACCGACAGCCCCCAGTTCAGCTCCCCAGGACAGGGATCCTCTGTTTTCGCATAGACTTCATAGAGCACCATCTCCGGGTCTTCCCCGGTGACGTCCGCAAAAAACGCCGTATCCTTCAGCTTTTTCTCTGAACGCACAACCCCCTGGCCCTCCAGCCGGTGACTGTGAACCAGCGCAGCAGGAATCACTTTCATTGCCTTCACCTGTACCCTTTCCCTGTTTGGCGGACCCGGGAATGGAGTCCGTCAAATGTTATATCATTTCATGTCTGATTATACGGAAATCCGGGGAATTGTAAACCGGGGCAGCAAAAAAGCCGGCATTTCACCGGCTTGAGACAGGGGGCCCGAAAGATCCAGACGCCTGCCTTGTGATTCCTCTGTGATCATTGTGATCTGTCCGCCGTTTCAGGCTGTGCTGGACCCGGACTGTTCTGCCGATGCAGCCGGGGCCCTGCCGCAGGCTCCAGCCGAAACCGGCTGCGATTATCTGCGGCGTTCAATCAGCACGCAGAAGGGACTGCGGTCACTGTTGATCAGTTCCGCCTTTTCGCAGGGATACCGGCGGTGATCCAGGGTGCGCAGCCACGCCAGGATCCGGTCTGCTTCCTGGCGTCCCCGGGCATGGGGATAGAACACCAGGGCCATGCGGCCTTTGACCCGCAGACAGTGCTGCGCCGCCTGCACGGCAGTCAGACTGTCTTCGGGCTGTGTCACGATGTCGTGACTGCCTTCCGGATCCCAGCCGAAATTGAAAATCACCCCATCCGCTTCCAGATCCAGATCCGCGATGTGCGTATGGTTTTCCACCCGGATCTCCAGCCGGGGATCATTCATCCTCTGCCGGCAGCGGGCAGCGGTCTCCGGCTGAATCTCAAAGGCAATCACCCGACGGGCTTTTGTCAGAAAGAACGCCGAATCCCGCCCGGTTCCCAGAGTGGCATCGATCATGATGGCATCCCGGTGCAGCACCGGCTTGAGAAAGTCGTGGGAGAGCTCCACCATGCTTTTCAACGGAAAGCCTCCTTGAGCGCCCTGTACTCTTCGTCGTTCTGCGCCACCATGATCACATCAATGGCCCGGGCTTCCGGATACCGCCGCATGAGCCGGTCAATGGTTTTCTTCGCAATCCAGGCGGCTTCCTTCAGCTCGAAGCCAAAGACCCCGCTGCCCAGCAGCGGAAACCCGATGGTGACCCGGTCTTTGGGACACATGCGCAGATAGTCGTAGGCCCGGCACAGGCTGTTCCAGTAGCAGGCCCGCAGATCCTCGTCCTCTCCCCGGTATCCATCCATATAGATGGGCGTCACGGCGTGGACGATCCGGGCACAGTTCAGATTGTAGCCCCCGGTAATCACCACATCCCCGAACTGGCGGCGGCCGGCTTCATGACAGGCCCGGACCAGACCCGGACCGGCTTCCTCGAAGATTTTCCGGCAGATCCCGGCGCCCGGCAGCAGTTCCGTGTTGGCTTCGTTGACCACCAGGTCCAGGCCCAGACCCGTCAGGTCCCCTTTCAGTACTGTGATCATGGCAAGTCTCCCCCTTCCAGCAGTTCATCCAGTTTCTTTCGCATTTTCCGGCTGGTCACCGCGCTCTGATGCAGCTGATCGCTCAAAGACGCGAAGGTCCGTTCGGCTTTTTCGCAGCGCTCCTGCAGCCGGCCGGCTTCATCCAGCAGCGTTTCCAGTCCCGCTTCGATCGCCGGCATATTCTCTGCCCGGTACCAGTCTTTCTGGGCCTGACCCAGCAGCGTCAAAAGTCCGGTGAGGGTCCCCGGCCCGGCAATCATCACATGGTGGCGGAGACTGTAGTCAAAGAGATCCGCACAGTCCGACAGAATGTACTGATACACCCCTTCCGCCGGTACAAAGAGCACCGCCAGGGGGGCTGTCTGCTGCGTGATGTATTTTTCCGCCACATCATCGATGTGTTTTTTCATGTTCTGCGCGAACAGCTTCTCATACCGCGGATCTTCATCCATGCGCAGGAAATTGTCCATGGGAAACTTGGAATCCACACAGAGCACCTGCCGGCTGCCCGGCAGCAGCAGTGCCGCATCGGCAATTCTGCCATTGGCCAGGGTCACCTGTCTGTCCCAGATGCGGCCCCTGGTGCCGGCGTAGTTTTCCAGCAGCAGCTCCATCTGGTATTCCCCCCACATGCCCCGGGTTTTGGCCCGGTTCATGATCCGGCTCATGTCATTCACCGTTTCCAGCATCCAGTCCAGGCTTTTCCCGGACATGGACTGCCCCTGTTTGAGCTGGGCGAGATCCTGGCGCAAGGCATCGTATTCAGCCGGACTGCCGGAAACCGGGCGGCGCCGGTCCAGAATCAGAAACAGGATCACCGCCGCCAGCAGGGCGATGATCACCCATTCCAGACTCATGCCATGCCTCCTTCCAGGCGGGGCAGTGACCGGAGCACAAAGGTCAGCAGGTCCAGCCGGTTGTTTTTCTCCGGATGATACCAGGCGTATTCCAGCACCGCCTGCAGCGCCTGGCTGATCTGCCGGTTGCGCAGGCCGGTATAGGTCATGATGTCCCGGCCGTCAATGGCCAGTTCCTTCAGGGACAGGGGCCGGCTGGCTGTCTGTTCCTCATAGAACGCCTGGCTGGCTTTCAGCCGCTCCAGCCGCTGCCGCCCTTTGGCGGAATGGGCCATGATGTCACAGTACTGCACCCGGAACAGCATCCGGACCCATTCGTCGCTCCAGCCCTCCGTGATGCGGAGCCGGAAAATGGCTTCCAGACTCCGGGGCAGAATGTCATCGTGGTGGAGAACCAGCTGGGGAATGACCTTTTTCCAGGCGGAAGGAAGCTTCAGCTCTTCCACCACCCGCAGGGCAATGGTCTGTCCCGCAATGGGATGCCCCTTGAAATGATCCCGTCCGCCGGCGGAGGTGGTGCGGGTTTCCGGCTTGCCCAGATCGTGCAGCAGCAGCGCCAGAGCCAGGATATCGTCAAAGGGATCCAGATAGCGGATGGAGTCCAGAATGTGCTGCAGCACCCCGGCGTAATGATAGGGAGAATGCTGCGGGGTCTGTCTGGCGAATTCCAGCTCCGGGATCCAGGGGGCAAACAGACCGGTCATGTCCATGACCCGTCCGGGATCATACCGGAGGATCTCCAGCCACTCCGGGACCAGCCGCTCCACTGCCACATCCGCAATGCGGCTCTGACACCGGTCAATGGCCCGGCGGGTGGCAGGATCCAGGGTGAACCCCAGCCTGGCAGCAAACCGCCAGGCCCGGACCATGCGCAGGGCGTCCTCCTCAAAGCGCTGCACCGGGTCCCCCACCGCCCGGACCAGGCCTTTTTCCAGATCCTGCCGGCCCCCGAAGGGATCCACCAGTCCCCGGATGGGATTCCAGGCCATGGCGTTGATGGTGAAATCCCGCCGGGCCAGATCCTGTTCCACGTCCTCCACAAACTCCACCTGATCCGGGTGCCGGTTGTCGGAATACGTCCCTTCCCGGCGATAGGTGGTGACCTCCACCTGGGTTTTGTCCAGAAGCACCGTCATGGTGCCGTGGCGCAGTCCTGTGGGAATGGTATGGCCAAAGAGTGCCATGACCTGTTCGGGTCGGGCAGCGGTGGCCAGATCGTAGTCATGGGGCTCGATCCCCAGCAGCCAGTCCCGGACACAGCCTCCCACCAGGGCGCAGTCATGACCGGCGGCAGTCAGCCGGTCCATGACAGTTTTCACTTGTTCAGGCACCTGCATGCTGCCTCCTCCTTTCTGTCAGAGTCTGTGTCTTTCCGATTCCGCCGCTTTTCCGGGTACCGGACTCAGGCTGCCGGCCGGGTGTATACCGGCATGGAATCCGCCATGATTTTCCTGCCCAGCTCCGCACTGGCGAACATGAACTCCATGTCCTTGCCCCCGGCCAGGCGGGCACCTTCTGCGGACAGCTTCGAGAACAGCACCGGGTCTTCCTGGTCCGAATCCACAATGATGAACCAGTGGGAGCTTTTGTCCGGCATCAGCCGTTCCTTCAGCACCAGTGCCCGCACAGCCGGCAGCGTTTTTGCAGCCTGCGCCAGCACGTTGCCCAGATACTTGCCCTCTTCCCCGGGGTCCTTCACTGTCACCTTGTCGCCTTTGGTGATCCGGCTGGCGGACAGTCCCCGCAGCCGGATCTTCTCCAGCTGCTGCAGGAAGGTGGCATCCAGGGTGATGTCCAGATCTTCCGCATCCAGGATTACCCCGTCGATTTCATTCCCGGCCATTTTCACAAAGGGCATGAACTGATCGAAGGTCAGCACCAGGCACTGCGCCTTCGGGCTCCATTTTTCCAGTGTCTGCTTCGAGGTGAAGAACGGAAAGAAGTTCTTTTTGTCCTGCCGTTCCATGACCATGAGGGAAATGTTCGTGTCCGGCGGGAACACCAGCTGCCCGTGTCCGTCCGGTGCCGGAGCCTTGTCCCAGATTGCCGGTGCCAGCACCTTGCCTTTGAGCATTTCCGCCGCCACAGCCGCGGACTCCTTCTGCCCCTGGTGCTCCTTCAGCGCCTCCAGGGCCTTGCGCAGCCCTGTATCCATCAGATTCCCGTTTTCCATTGTTTTTCTCCTTTTCGGCAGTCTGTGCAGGCTGCCGCTTTCTATATGTTGATGTTTCTGTATGATGTTGCCGTTTTGACTGCCGGCGCGGTGTCTGCCGCATCCGGCAGATCCACGTCCCGGCTCTGTTTCTTCAGTGCCAGTCCTGTTTCCGGGGACTACTGCCCGCTGATGGCGAGTTTTCCGAAGAGCACCGAAGGAGCAGCCAGCTGCCGGTAGGACCAGTCCAGGTCGCTGCCCACCGCGATCACGTCATTCATCAGCTCCATGAAGGAGCCCGCGGCGGTGATCAGCGTGACGCTTTGCGTCCGCCTGCCCCCCTGCACCAGATAGCCTCTGGCCTGCAGGGAGAAATTCGTGGAAACAAAATCGATCCCCGCATGCAGTCCTTCCAGATCCGTGATCACCAGACCGTCCTGCATCCGCTTTTCCAGCTGCCGCAGACTCTCTTCACCCGGTTCGATGTACAGATTCATCGGGGAAACCCCCACCGGGCTGGCATAGCCGCCCTTGAAGCCGTTGCCGGTGCTTTCCGTCCCCATGCGGGCGGCAGACTGCTGGTTGTGCAGGATCGTCCGGAACACCCCGTGATCCACCACCAGCTTGCGTCCTGTGGGATAGCCTTCGTCATCAAAGTTGGCAATGGTCAGGGCATCCAGGTTCCGGGGATCATCCACAATGGTGATCTTGTCCGAGAAGATTTTCTCTCCCAGTCTGTCCTTCAGCGGAGAAATCCCTTTGGAGATCAGATCCCCGGAAAACAGACCCGCAAACGCCCCCAGCAGACTGGTCATGGCCTCCCGGTGCAGAATCACCGGACAGGTGCGGCCGGGAATGGAAGTGGCATCCAGGCGGCTGAGAACTTCGTCGCAGAGTTCCTTCACAAACGCCCCCCGGTCAAACGCCGCGATATCCGGCACCACTTTGATCAGATACCAGTCCTGGATTCTGTCCTCCTGACGGCCGGCGGCGCCGGCCATGACATACTGCACATAGTCTTCGTCCCCGGTGGCCAGTCCCAGGGTATTGGAAATGGATCTCGTTCCCTCGGACTGACTCCAGGCCAGGTTTGTCACCTGGAAAATCCGTTCGTCATACGCCAGGATCCGGGCTTCCAGATCTGCCAGCAGTTCCTTGACCTGGGCAGTCTCCGGCACAGTCCACTGCTTGTCCTTGACCGCCAGTTCCGTTTCCATGGGCGGCACAAACTGCGTCCTGTCTTCGCTGGTGATGGTCGCAGCCTGCTGCCGCAAACCGTCCAGCACCTCGTCCATGATCGCATCATCCAGTTTTTCCAGCCCGGTATTGGCCAGGCTGCCGCCGTCCAGCACCCGGATGCTGGCGGAATCAGTCTGAGACAGTTCCATCTTGTCCATGGCCTGTTCAAACCAGGTGATTTCTTTGGATCTGGAGGAAGATTCGTAGATCTCCGCCGCTTCAAATCCTTTTTCCAGCGCTCTGTCGAGCCATTTCTGCTTATTCACCGGCTGTACCTCCCACTGTGATCGAAGAAACCCGGATCGGCGGCTGCCCCACATCCGTGGGAATGGAACCGGAGACAGAACCGCACATGCCCTGGGCCCGTTTCAGATCCTTTCCCACCCGGTCGATGTTCATCAGGATCTCCGCGCCGGAGCCGATGAGACTGGCGCCTTTCACCGCACTAGTCACCTTTCCGTTTTCAATCAGATATCCCTCGGAGACCGCGAAGTTGAACTCTCCGGTCTGGGGATTGACACTGCCGCCGCCCATGCGCTTTGCGTACAGGCCTTTTTCAATGCCTTCAAACATTTCATCGAAATCATCCGTTCCGGCGTCAATGTAGGTGTTGGACATCCGGGACGTGGGTTCGTATTTGTAGTTCTGGCGCCGGCCCGATCCGGAAGAGGCTTCCTGCATCCGCCGTCCATTGAACTGATCCACCATGTACTGCGTCAGGATGCCGTCTTTGATCAGCACCCGGCGCTCCTGCGGATTGCCTTCGTCGTCCACATTCTGACTGCCCCAGGCATGGGGAATCGTCCCGTCGTCAATGGCTGTGACTTTGGCCGAGGCAATCTGCATGCCCTTTTTGCCCGCAAACACCGACTGGTCCTTCGCCACTGCCGTGGCTTCCAGGGCATGACCGCAGGCTTCATGGAAAATCACCCCGCCAAACCCGTTGTCAATGATCACCGGCATCCGGCCGGAAGGTGCGTCCACGGCATCCAGCAGCACTTTCGCCGTGGCAGCGGCGTTTTTCGCGGCCTGTGCCGGGACGCCTCCTTCGTAGAATTCCAGTCCCATGGACGCCCCAGGACCTTCAAACCCGGACTGCCGGTCCTCTCCCCGTCTGGCGTAGGCGGACACACCCATCCGGGTGCGGATCCGGGTATCCTTCACCAGTCTGCCCCGGGAGTTGGAAATCTGCACCTTCTGCCGCAGACTGGACAGCGAAACGCTGACCTTCTCGATTTCCTCCTCATCCCGGATCGCATCCCAGGCTTCCCGCATCAGCGCGGTCTTGGTTTCCAGCGGCGCATCCACCGGATCGGTCTTCACCGGGCTGATGTCTGTCACCGGCACTTCTTCCAGGCTGATCCGTTCCTCTCTGTGGCCTTCAAAGGCGGTGCGCAGATCCTTCACCAGCGCCAGCAGCTCGTCAAAATCCTGGCTGTTGGAATAACCGTAGGCGGTCTGCAGATCCTTGTACAGACGGATCCCGGTCCCTGCCCGCAGGGCCCTGTCCACATTCTCCACCTTTCCATCCAGCATGGAGAGGGATTCGGACACGGCGTCTTCTTCGAAAATCTCCGCGAAATCCGCTCCTGAATCCATGGCTTCGCCAAGCAGCGTTTCCAGCTGTTCTTTGTTCAACATCGCTTTACCTCCTGCACTTTCATACAGTCACTGTTCCGGCATCCCGGCAGATCGGCGGTCTTCCGGACCGGTTCTGCGCAGGGGATACGTATCCATTGATTATACCATCCCATGCCCGGTCTGAATGCATGTACCGGGCAGTCACCGGAGAACAAAAAAAGGGAATTCCCGCAGACTGGAAATTCCCGGCAGCTGTTTTGTCTCCGGCGCTACCGAATGGCATCCACGAAGCGCTTCGTGATCAGCTGCGGCCGTGTGATGATGGACCCCACAACGCAGCTGTAGCAGCCCAGATCCAGCACCCGTTTCAGCTTCTCCGGCGTGTCGATGTTTCCCTCGGCGATCACCGGGTGTTTGGCATAGTCCAGCAGATCACGGATCACCTTGAAGTCGTCCGCCTCCACGTGGTTGCCTTTGGACTGCTCTGTGTAGCCCACCAGCGTCGTGCCGATGTAGTCAAATCCCAGGTCATCCGCGTGCTTCATTTCTTCCAGCGTTGCGCAGTCGGCCATCAGCGGCTGATCCGGATACTTCGCACGGATTTCCGCCACGAATTCATCCAGCGTCCGCCCATCCGGACGGGGCCGGCAGGTGGCGTCTACTGCCACGACTTCCGGCGGGGTCTCCATGGCCATCAGTTCATCCACTTCTTTGATGGTCGGGGTAATGAAGACCGGGTTGTCGCCATAGGGACGCTTGATGATGCCGATCACCGGCAGGTCCACGGTTTTCTTGATCTCCGCGATGTCATCCACGGTGTTGGCCCGGATGCCTTTGGCACCGCCTTCCAGCGCTGCGGCAGCCATGCGCCCCATGATATAGGAAGAATGCAGAGGTTCGTCAGGCAAAGCCTGGCAGGAAACGATCAGGTTTCCCTTTGTCTGTGTCATATCAGCCATGTCAGTACTCCTTTGTTGGACGATATCATTATATGCCAATGCCCGGCACTTTGATATAACATACCTTCCGCTCTGCCAGCCAAACCGGAGAATTGGCCCAACCTATTTACTTGAGTCACTTTTTGACCGCAGGCAAGAAAAACCGTGGTTAATAATTGACTTTGGTAAACAGCCGGACTATTATGTGGATGTAAAAACAAACAAGCCAATCAGACAGGAGATGTGCCGGGAATCGCATCTCCTTTTATTCATTTCCCGGCGAGATTTGGCGGAGAGGATGCAGCCTGTCAAAAGGCAGCAGATTCATCATGGATTGCCGGCTGGAGAACCGGTGGTCACGGAAACAGACTGAAGCGGCGGAGGCCGGGATGATACCGGCCATCCGCCGCTTTTTCTTATTCAGGATTCAGAGCTTTTTCACAGTTTCCAGTGCCAGACAACCGGGTCCGCCATGGACCATGAACATCGGGCACAGGTCAAGAACCACAATCTCGATATCCGGATACTGTGTCCTGAACCAGTCCCGGGCTTTTTCAGCTGTACCCGGGCAGTCCCCATGGAGGATGTAAAGAATACTGGAAGCATCCAGGCCTCCTTCCTGTTCAAAAGCCGCCCGGGCTTTCTGAAACACACCTTTCCAGGTGCGGCTGACCCCCAGTGTATCCAGCGCCTTTCCGTCCCGCCGGCGGATCACCACCGGCAGCAGTTTCAGCAGCGATCCCGCCGCTGCCATGCCCTTCGGGATCCGGCCACCCCGGGCCAGAAACCCCAGATCCGGCACCGCCACCATGCTGACATCCGTTTGGGCCATGGCAGAAAGCACCGGCAGGATCTCCGACACGGTTTTTCCCTCATCCCGCAGCCTCACCGCCGTTTCCACCATCAGCCGCTGCGGACCGCCCAGGGCGCGGGAATTGAACACCGTGATCCGGGCAGGATCCTCCGTCAGATCCCGCGCCATGCAAGCCGTGGCAAACGTCCCCGAGAGACCATCCGCAATGGTGATATCCAGAATTTCATCTCCAGGATCCGTCAGCAGCCGGTCATAGAGATCCGCCTTTTCTCCCACAGCCGGCTGGGAGCTGGACACCGCCGCCTGCCGGCGGCAGCAGTCTGCCATTTCCTTCGGCGTGATCTGCTCATAATCCCGGAACGTGCTGCCGTCGATGCAGACACTCAGCGGTACACAGTGAAACCCTGCCCGGCGGGCCTCTTCAGGACTGTAAAGTGTGGAAGAATCTGAGACGATATGCAGCATGAAAGAGTCCTCCTTGTTTCCGCCACCACTCTACCATATATGCAAAACGATTACATCTGGTTTTTGATATTATGTTGCGGCATACTGATATCCGGCTATAATTTCAGTATGGAAAACCGTGAACTCAAGGAACTGGCCATTCCCCGATGGGAAGAACTGCCGGATCTGGACCTGTACATGGATCAGGTACTCAGCTACATCAACTCCCGCCTGGAACCACTGTCCATAGGCGAAGACCGGACAGTGCTCACTTCTTCCATGGTCAACAACTACGTCAAAACCAACATCGTCAAGCCGCCAGTCAAAAAGCACTACAAGCGGTATCACCTGGCCTACCTCTTTGTGGTCATGCTGATGAAACGCTGCTATTCCCTGCAGGAAATCAGCCGGCTGATCCAGGTATACTCCAACATCGAAGACCCCGGACGGGTCAGCCGCGACTACAACAAGTTTGTCTCCGTCTTTGAAACCTGCCTGCAGCAGATGCTGGAAAGCGGCCGCTGCGACACAGAATTCATTGAAGACCCCAGCCTGGAACAGCAGATCATGCTCAACGTCATCCGCACCCTGTGCTCTAAAATCTGGGTCCAGAACAGCCTGCGCAGCCTGGACGAAGCCGCCGGGACGGAATGAAACCGGCAGGATTCCCGGCACCCGGTCAGCAGAAGAAACGGAAAGAAGCAGCATCTTCCCAAAAGACACTGCTTCTTTTTTCATGCATTCATGCCGCCATCAGCTGTTTGACGCGGGCAGAAAACCGCTCATGGCGGCTGCCAGCGCCGAAATCGGCATGGACTGCACCGTCACGGTACCAGGACCTGTCACCACTGTATTGAAAAAGCCTTCTCCGCCGAACAGGACATTTTTCACACCTTTGATGCTCTGAATATCCATCGTGCAGGTTTCCTCCATCATCGCCAGGTTCCCCGTATCGACCACCAGCTGCTGCCCGGCTTCCAGAGTGTAGGAAATCGCCGCGCCGTCGATCTCCAGAAACACCAGACCCGGCCCCGTGAGTTTCTGGAGAATGAATCCTTCCCCGGAAAACAGACTCGCGCTCATGCGCTTCTGAAAATACGTGGACAGCTGGACACCGGCAGTCCCTGCCAGAAACGCCCGCTTCTGCGCAATGATCGACTCACCCGGACGCAGTTCCACCACCTTGATGCTCCCCGGAAACGAAGAGCTGAACGCAATGATGCCCTGGGCCTTCTTCGCCGTATACACATTCTGGAAAATGCTCTCGCCGCTGAACATCCGGCCAAACGCTTTGGACACCGACGTACCCCGCGTCTCCATATCCATGTTCGGACTCATCCAGGCCATGGCACCCCGTTCCGTAATGACAGACTCCTCCGGATCCAGATGACAGATCACCACCGGAAGGTTGTCTCCCTTGATTTCGTACTTCATATACATTCCTTTCCTGACTGAACACAGTGTACCGCAGTTTCAGTCTGCCTGAACAATCTTTCCGGAATCCGTACAGGAACAGGCAGCCAGCCGTGGTACTGCCGATGGTGGCTGTCGCCGCCGGGGCTTTGAAGTGTAGGGAGTGGAAAGGGGCGGAAAGATGAGACAGAATCAGACGGTTCTCCTTGTTTCCGTTAAACCCAGGCACACAAAAAGGCGCTCTAAACTTTGGTGAGGTTCCGACTCTCACATCCTGTACACTTGG
>NZ_CAJUPA010000026.1 GCF_910588395.1 uncultured Faecalibaculum sp.
GTACGGTGGTGTGAGAGGGAGGGGCAGCACTAACCTGTTCCTCTCTACTCGATTGCTGCTGATTCAGCCGGACCGGAAGAATGAAGCTGTGGTTTCGGAAGGGCTCCGGGAGTTTCCGGCAGCTGAAAGACGATCTGATCAACGCCGTGACGCAGGGAAAAGCCTTTCTGAACCGGCTGAATCGCTCAAAAAGAGGGAAAACAGTCAGAATGTGCGTGAAAATGCCTGATATTTACTGAATTGACCCATGTTCAGATGGAAGCCGGCGTCCGGAACAGGCAGAGCAACGGCTTTGACAAATACGATTCATACCAAGTCCATGGCCAGTTTGATGTGCCTTCCTCCGGCAGGCAGGCATATCAGGCAGCCAGGACCTCCGTATGTAAAATGTAAAAAAAAGACCTCAGATTTCTCCGAGGTCTCTGATAATCACGAACCAAAGGTGATTGCCATTTATAATCAATCCTGTTACGTCTGTGTTCGGATTTGTTTTCCATGGTGGAGGTGAGGAGAATCGAACTCCTGTCTGCACAGCGTCCCACGATTCTGCCTCTACAGCTTAGTCCATCTTTGTACGCTTCATCTTACGGCATGGACAGCCACAGATGAAGGGTTGGCGCAATTGTCGGTACCGCTGCCTGCCGGACAGCGGACTTAGTCATTCAGGTTTTACACACAGTGGCAGCCGATGACAGGCCGCCAGAGGGGCTGCAAGAGATACGTTCTCTTTAATTAAGCAGCAAAGGCCATCTGGCCGTAGTTGTTGTTTCTAGCGTTTCGCTTTAGGTTTGGTCTTTGACGGAACCACCCGGCTGCAGCAGGATCCAGACATCTGTACATCGAATGCCTGAACACCCCCATGGACAATGATTTTACCACAATTCAGCATCTGATGTCCATTGCCTGCCCGGACCGTCTGTCACACGACTGTCAGTAACATACCACCTGTCTCATGCCCCGGTCATCCGCCATCCAGGGACCCGGAGCGCATGAACCATGCCGCCTTCCGTTCCTAGGACCATCCGGACTGCAGACAGCCGGAATCTACCGCATCCGGGTTTTCATTGCCTTTTCAATCTCCCGCTTCGCATCCCGGGCCTTTGCACTCTCCCGCTTGTCATGCAGATCCTTGCCCTTTGCCAGCGCGATCTCCAGCTTCGCCAGACCTTTGGACAGATACAGCCGGACCGGCACCAGGGTATAGCCCTTGATCCGTGTCGCCTGATCCAGCTTCAGAATCTCCCGCTTGTGCAGCAGCAGCTGCCGGTCCCGGGTCTCATCATGATTGAACCGGTTTCCAAAAGCATAGGGAGAAATGTGCATGCCCTTGATCACCGCCTGTCCCTTCCGGATCGACACATAGCTGTCCTTCAGATTCACCTTGCCCTGCCGAATCGACTTGATCTCCGTTCCCTGCAGCACCAGACCGCATTCATAGCGGTCAAACAGTTCGTATTCATGTCTGGCCTTGCGGTTTACCGCGATTGTTTTTTCCTTGCTCATCCCCACCATCATAACAAAACCAGCGGACAAAAGAGAAATTCCCCGACAAAACCCGCCACCTCGGGTCCTCTCTCAGGACATCCCATCCGGCCTCCCGGCTGCAGCCATCCATTCTCCCTCCCAGCCAGTCCTCCAGCCTCCATCCCTCCAGTTTCCGGCCTCCTGCCCGCCGCAGAAAAAGCGGACAGGCCACCCGCCAGGGACAGCCCATCCGCTTTCATTTCATCCACCGGCTCTGCAGACCGGAACCGCCTCCGGGCCGCTGTCTGCAGCCTGCAGCCGCATTTCTTCCTTATTCCTCGCCGTTCCAGCAATACGTACACAGCGACTGGCGGGGCAGCCCGATGGACTCAATCATGTCATCCAGCCGGTGATACCGCAGCGTCGTGAACCGGGACCGCCGCCGGATCTCTTCGCACATCGCCGCATACTCCGGCGAATCCGGATCCGCATACCGCTTCAGCGTCGCCTCATCCGGCTCGCCCTTCTCCAGATCCCGGATCACCCGCCGCGTGATCAGATCATAATCCGACGTCGACCGGGAAAAGTTCAGGAACTTGCAACCGTACATGATCGGCGGACAAGCCGGCCGCACATGCACTTCCTTCGCCCCGGAATGATACAGGAACTCCGTGGTTTCCCCCAGCTGAGTCCCCCGTACAATGGAGTCATCGATCAGCAGCAGCCGCTGATCTTTGATCAGGTCCTTCACCGGAATCAGCTTCATCTTCGCAATCATCGAACGCTGACTCTGATCCGTGGGCATGAACGACCGGGGCCAGGTGGGTGTGTACTTGATGAACGGACGGGAGAAGGGAATCTGCTTCTCATTCGCATAGCCCACCGCATGCGCCGTACCGGAATCCGGCACACCCGCCACGCTGTCCACTTCCACCTGTGCATCCCGCTTCGCCAGAATCTGCCCGCAGCGGTTGCGCATGACCTCCACATTCACACCTTCATACGTACTCGTGGGATAGCCATAGTACACCCACAGAAAAGAACAGATCCGCATGTCCTCCAGCGGCTCCTGCATCACATTCAGCCGGTCCGGCGCCACGAACACAATCTCACCCGGCCCCAGATCCCGCACAGGCTCATACCCCAGATTCAGAAACGCACTGCTCTCAAACGTCACACAGTATCCCGTTTCCTTGTGCCCGATGATCACCGGCGTGCGCCCCAGCCGGTCTCTGGCCGCCCAGAGTCCCTCCGGCGTCAGCAGCAGAATCGACAGAGAACCCCTGACTTTCTCCTGCACAAACTGCAATCCCTCCAGAAATGAATCCTTCAGACTGATCATCGCTGCCACCAGCTCCGTGGGATTGATCCCCCCGGAGCTCATCTCCAGAAAATGCGTCATTCCCGCCTCGAAACAGAGATCCTTCAGCTCCTCCAGATTGTTGATCCGGCCCACCGTCGTGATCGCATAGCTCCCCAGATGAGAATGCATCAGCAGCGGCTGCGCCTCGAAATCCGAAATGCAGCCAATCCCCAGATTTCCCCGGAACTTCGCCAGATCCTTGTCGAACTTCGTCCGGAACGGCGTGTTCTCGATGTTGTGGATCGCCCGTTCAAACCCGTGCTCCTTCCCGTACACCGTCATCCCCGCCCGTCTGGTACCCAGGTGCGAATGGTAGTCCGTGCCGAAGAAGAGATCCAGAACACAGCTCTGCGTGGAAGCCACACCAAAAAATCCGCTCATAATATCCTCCCTGTCTTTCCTGACCTTCAATACGCGCTCATCGTACCGCATTCCTTTGAATGTTCCAAAAACTTTCGGCGATTCTGTATACTTCTGAAGTATGAAGACCCATTCCGTTTGCCCCGTGCCGATCCATGCCCGGGCATCCGCAGCCCGCAGGGGGCGGCATCGGCAGCAGCACAGACGGACTGCGGTGAGAACAAGGAGGAATGAACATGATTGAAGCAGGGACCATGGCGCCGGATTTCACGCTGGAGGACCAGGATGGCAATCCGGTGACACTGAGCAGTTTCCGGGGCCGACCGGTGGTGCTGTATTTTTATCCGAAGGACAATACCTCGGGGTGCACGACGCAGGCGAAGGGGTATACAGAGCTGAAGACGGAATTCGAGGGAAAGAATGCGGTTGTAATCGGGATCTCGAAAGATTCCCCGGCGAGTCACCGGAAGTTCATCGAGAAGCAGGATCTGAATCTGATCCTGCTGTCGGATCCGGAGCACAAAGTCAACGAGCTGTATGATGTGTGGAAGGAGAAATCCATGTACGGGAAGAAGTACTTCGGCACGGTACGTTCGAGTTTTCTCATCGGGCCGGATGGTGTGATCCTGGAAGCAGGGGAGAAAGTGAAGCCGAAGCTGGATCCGGAGAACATGCTGCGTGCGCTGGATGCGCTGGTGAAAGGGGAGACTCAGGCATGATCCGGGTGGATCCGTTTACGCTGTTTGACCGGAACTGGGCGCTGCTGACGGCGGGAACTGCGGATGATTTCAACACGATGACGATCAGCTGGGGGATGCTGGGGACGCTGTGGGGCAGGCCCGCGGCGACGGTGTATGTCCGGGAGTCCCGGTACACGCTGGCGTTTCTGGAGAAATACGACTGGTTTTCGATTTCGTTTTTCGATGAGGAATGGAAGAAGGACCTGGGGATCCTGGGAACGGTCTCCGGGCGGGATGAGAACAAGATTGCCATGACGAAACTGACGCCGGTGCCGGTGGGGGAAGATCATCAGGTGATGGGATTTGCCCAGGCGAAGATGACGCTGATCTGCCGGAAGATGTATCAGCAGGGGATGGATCCCGGGTGCATTGGGCAGGATGTCCGGCAGCGGTTCTACGCGGATTTTGACTTCCACCGGATGTTTGTGGGAGAGGTCACGGAAGTGGAGGCTGCATGACGGATCCGGCAGGGAGAATATCCGGACGGCTGGCGCGGGTGGCGGTGGCCGGGCGCGGGGCGATCGGGCTGCTGTACGGTTCCCGGATGCAGGATCATGGCATTGAGCCGGTGTTCATTGCGGATGCAGAGCGCATCACCCGGTACCGGCAGCACCCGGTGATGGTCAATGGCACCGGGCGCCGGTTTGCGTACCGGAGTCCGGAGGAGGCAGCCGGGGAATCCGGGTTTGCGGATCTGGTGCTGATCATGACCAAGGCCGGGCAGCTGGAGGAAGCCCTGGAGGAGATCGCACCGTTTGTGGGACAGAATACGCTGATTCTGTCGTGTCTTAACGGGATCACCAGCGAAGAAACCGTCCGCAGGCGGTTTCCGGAGAATACCGTGATCCGCAGCATTGTGCAGGGAATGGATACGGTGTATCTGAACGGGGCGTGCCGGTACAGTCACATCGGCGAGATTCTGATCGGGGAAGACGGTCCGGGTCAGCGGGAGGCCATTGAGCAGCTCCGAACGTTCTTTGCTTCCATGGGGATGCCCTGCCGGGTGTGTGATGACATTGTCCGGGAGCAGTGGAACAAACTGATGCTCAACTGCGGGGTGAATCAGATCTGCGCGGTGTACGGCTGCGGCTATGGCGGCGCGGCGGGTGAGCACCGGGATCTGTTTGTTCGGGTGATGGAAGAAGTCCGGCAGACGGCGGCTGCGCAGGGAATCGGTCTGGGTCAGGAAGACATCCAGCGGTGGCTGCGGGTATGCGAAGAGCTGGATCCGGCTGCGATGCCCAGCATGGCGCAGGACATCCGGGCGGGACGGAAGACCGAGCTGTGTCTGTTCTCGGGCACGGTGGTGCCCATGGCCCGGTCTCTGGGGATTCCGGTGCCGGAGCTGGAACGGCTGCAGGCACAGATCCTGGCGCTGGAAGCGGCGCAGGAGAGCTGATTTTTTCCGGCATTCCGAAAGCGGGTGCGAAAGCCGGCAGACTGACTGATCAACCAGACAGATGCCATACAGCAAAACAGGCAGTGTCCGTCGGGTCCTCCTGATGACAGGGGAACGAGGCAGACACTGCCTGTTTCAGTTTTCGCTGTATGATCCGGAAAGCGCCTGTGGCTGGACCGGATGGGGCCGGCGTTCAGTCCTCTTCCAGCATCCGGCGCAGGCTGCCGCTGATGGCTGCTGCCAGTTTCCGATGGTTTTCCGCATCCATGTGCAAGCCGTCCAGACTGGAGGCTGCGGCATAGTCCTGGGCGTCCAGAATCGTCACGGGATAGGGCTCCAGGGCCTGATGGATCTCCCTGGTCAGCAGCCGGGACTGCTGAAGGGAATACGCATCGAATCCGCCGCCTTCGCCTTCCAGTTCCGGCAAGTTCTCCCCCAGCAGAATGGGGCAGACCACCAGGAGTTTCGGCTGTGTGAAGCCTTCATACAGCGTGGGGTTCATCCACTCCCGGACATACTCCCGCAGACCATTGGCGATGTAGCGGGCGGAGCAGTGATAGGTGGATTTCAGATCGTTGGTCCCCAGCATGAGCACCACTGCATCCAGGGGCTTGTGGGACATGAGCATCATTTTCCAGGCATCAAAGCCGCATTTCTCCGGCATGTGGGGGTCTTTGCACATGGCGTTCCGGCTGTTGAGACCCTCTTCCAGGATTTCCGCATCCAGATCCAGAGATCTGGTCCAGCGCTTTTCCTGCCGGTGGCCGTCTGCGGGGGAGAAGCCCCAGGTGTTGGAGTCTCCGAAGCAGAGAATTCGTTTCTTTGTCAAAATCTGTGTCCTTTCCATGACCGCCGCATCGTCCTGCATCAGGATGTCTCCCGGCGGTTTTTGTGCAGGGCTTCCAGTGTCTGCTCGTGAAGGCTCTTCTTGAAGTCCCGGTTCTGCCGCATGTAGGCGGCATAGAGAATGTCGGTCATCACCAGCAGGGGAAACTGCGGGGAGATGAAATGGCCGTGGTTCATGTGTACCAGAGAAGGCACCAGGACCACTTCGTCTGCCAGATGGGACAGATCTTCCTTGCTGCTGGAGGTGATGAGCAGTGTTTTTGCGCCCCGCTCCCTGGCCACTGTCAGATGCTCCAGAAACTCTTTCCGGGATCCGGACAGCGACAGACCGATGACCAGATCATCCGGGGAGCGGAACACGGAGAGCATGCGCATGGTGTCCACGTCGCTGCAGGCTTCGATGCCCACGCCCACCCGCATGAACCGGCTGGCCATTTCCTTCGCGGCGATGCCTGAAGATCCCAGACCGCTGACGTACACCCTGCCGGCGTCGGAGATCATCTGCGCCACCCGGCAGATCTGTTCTTCGTCAATGAGACTGTAGCTTTTGGTGAGCAGATCCTGGTAGGCATCGAGCACCTGCAGGGTGGATTCATTGACCCGGGGATCCGGTTTTGACGCATTCAGACTGCGCTCGTACTGATACATGAATTCCCGGTAGCCTTTGAATCCGCATTTCTTGGCAAACCGCACCAGCGTGGCTTCGGATACCGCCAGCAGCCGGGCCATGGCTTTCAGCGAAGAGTCTGCCGGTTCGTTTTCCTCCAGAAACCACTTCGCAATAAGCTTTTCGGTCTGGGTCATGCCGGAGTAGGCCGCTTCAATGAGCGGAATGGCTGATTTTTCCTTGTACTGCATGGAGATCACCCCTGTTGCCAGTATAGTACCTGATACCGGACAGGCAGCACCATTCACAGGCAGTTCGCCCGGTGCACCACTCATGTCAGTTCAGGATGACGGTTCATGAAGTTCACCAGCGCGCCCTTCATGCCCGCGGCATTCTGGTGACCGGCGAACTCGATCCGGGTGGCATCTGCCACCAGAGGAATGGAGTACCGGCGGAAGGAAGCTTCGATGGGCTTGCGCAGCACGGCTTCCTGAGCCATGATGCCACCGCCCAGCACCACCACTTCCGGGTTCAGGACAAAGCACAGTCCGGCAATGCCGGCGCCCAGGATCCGGCACATTTCGTCAATGGCTTCCTGACACTGTGCGTCCCCCGCAGCGGCAGCCGCGAAGATCTGCCGGCCGTTCCATTCCTGCGGGGTACCGCCTTTCATGCGGGCCACATTGGCACTGAGAACACTGGTGGCGGCCAGATCCTGGAAAGGCCTGCCTTCCACCGGCAGATAGCCCACTTCGCAGGCGGAATAGGTATGACCGTTGAGCAGATGGCCTTCTTCAATAAAGCAGCCGCCGATGCCCGTGCCGACGGTCATCACCAGGGCGGATTTCGCGCCGGCTGCGCTGCCTGTGGCGTATTCTGCCAGCCCGGCGCAGTTGACATCGTTTTCCGCTTCCACCGGCAGATTGAATTCGGACAGTTCCTGCCGGAGGCTGGTTCCTTTCCAGCCGGGGATCGCATCGGTGGCGTGAAGAATGGATGCTTCGTCGGAGTTGACCACCCCGGCGGTGGAGACGGCAATGCCCGCAGCATCCGGGGCTTTCTGCAGCATTTCCCGGACGATGGTCCGCAGTTTTTCCGTCAGGGCTTCGGCTCCTCTGGCGGCTTCTGTGGGGGTTTCGGCTGTGTGAAGCACGTCTCCTTCGGTGTTCAGCACGCCGTACTTGATGGCGGTTCCTCCCAGATCAATGCAGATGATGTTGTTCATGACTGTTTCCTCCTGTCACATATCTGTTGTCATTGTATTTCTTGTATTTCGAAAAACGGCGCCTTTCAGCAACAATCTGAAAGGCGCCGGGGATCAGTCGATCCTGACCTTGAAGATGGCCTTTTTCACTGTTTCCGGCTTGCCGCCGCAGGCGACCGCCGTGCGGTGGGCATCTTGCGGGAAGCAGACCAGGAAGTCGCCGGGCTGCATCATGACAGATGCATTCTTGCCGCCGTCCGCCGGCTGGAAGTCGCCTTCCGGCTGATACACACCGCACGCCAGGTTTCCGAGAAAGTTCATGTCGATCTGTTCCCGGCCGGAGATGGTCACGTGGACATCCAGGTACGCCTTGTGGGCTTCCCAGAACCGTTCTTCCGGCTGCTTTGTTTCGTATTCCACCACATTCACGAACAGCCGGTCGCCGTCAATGGCGTGCTGTCCGCAGGGCAGTGCAGCCAGATCGTGGCCCGCAGCCCAGTCCAGGGCTTCCTGCACACCGGCACTCACCGGACCGAACGCCTGCTGCAGGCTTTCGGTGTCATGATTTCTCAGCGTGCCGAAGATCATGCAGCTTCGCCTCCGGCAGCGGGACGTCCCAGGCTTTCGGACTTCGCTTCCTTCTTTTTGCGGAAGTCACCGAATACCGTGAAAGCCGGGGCATCGCTGACGTGACCAGTGACTTTGTCATAGAGCCAGCTGCAGGGCAGACCCACAGCCAGGCACACTGCGATGGAGATCAGAGAATAGGACCAGATGGATACATCCGCGCCACCGTACTTGATTGCAACCATGACAACGGAGGATGCGATGAAGCCGGCGAAGGCACCGAAGGTGTTGGCACTGCGGAAGAAGACACCCAGAATGAAGATGCCCACCAGAATGCCCAGCACCAGGCCCATGAAGCCGTTGAACCACTCGTAAGCGGAAGTCACGCCGCCCTGTGCCAGCACAATGGCCACCACGATGGAGAAGATGCCCACGAAGAGGGATACGTACTGACCAATCTTCGTCTGCTTTTCGAAGCTCATTTCCTTCTTCGACAGACGGGACTGAATGTCCAGGGTCCAGGAAGAAGCCACGGAGTTCAGACCGGTGGACAGAGTGGACTGAGCCGCTGCATAGATCGCAGCCAGCAGCAGACCGGTGATGCCCACGGGCAGCTCGAATGCGATGTAGGAGGCGAAGATCTGGTCCTGCGCCGCTGCAGGGGGCAGGGGGTTCTGCTGATAGAACACATACAGACCGGTGCCGATCAGATAGAACACAGTAGCCAGACCGATGGAGAGCAGACCGTTGCCGCGCATCATCTTGTTCAGCTGTTTTGTGTCGGTGGTGGTGGTGAATCGCTGCACGATGTCCTGGCTGGATACGTAGGATCCCAGAGTGTTCAGGCCCGCGCCTACGATCATCAGGAATACGGAATCACGAAGGATGTTGGCATCGAAAATCGGCTGGTCGGGCATCAGGAACTTGTGCTCGGCAGTCAGTGCGTTCCATACAGCGCCGAAGCCGCCGTCAATGGTGCACAGCAGGAAGATCAGGGCGAATACAATGCCCACGATCAGCACGGTGCCCTGAATGAAGTCAGTCCAGAGAACGGATTTCAGACCGCCGGTGTAGGAATAGATGATGGCGATGACACCCATGACCAGAATCAGGAGGTTCACGCTGATGCCTGTCAGGCTGGCCAGCACCATGCAGGGCAGGTACATGATGATGGACATGCGCCCGATCTGATACACGATGAACATCACGGCGCCCAGAATGCGCAGGGCTTTGGAGCCGAAGCGCAGTTCCAGATAGTGGTAGGCGGTGTCGATGTCCAGCTTGGCGTAAACCGGCAGGAAGAAGCGGATGGCCAGGGGAATCGCGATGAGCATTCCCAGCTGGGCAAACCACATGATCCAGGTCCCGGCATAGGAGTTGCCCGCCAGGGACAGGAAGGAAATCGGCGACAGCAGCGTCGCGAAGATGGATACGGATGTCACCCACCAGGGGATGGTTCCGTCGCCCTTGAAATATTCCTTGCCCTTCATGTCTTTCTTGGCAAAGAACAGGCCGGCAACGAGAACGGCGCCCAGGTAGACAACGAGAATGATGAAGTCAATGACTGTAAAACCCTGCATGTTTGTCTCTCCTTATATGTTGATTGTGTCGTCTGTTGTGTCGTGTCTGTGAAATCAGTGTGTCAGGCTGTGCCCTGGGAGGCGGTCAGCTGCGGCTTAGAGATATTTCTTCTTTGCTTCCCGGATCATGGCAGCCGCTTCGGATACCACTTTCTGATCCGCTTCGCAAAGGGGAGCCAGAGGCGCCTTGACGCTGCCCAGGTTAAGACCTTCGTTTTCCTTCAGGATGGCCTTGATCACCGCATACATGTTGCCGTGAGCGGAGCACATCTTGTAGATGATGGCATTCACG
Organism: uncultured Faecalibaculum sp.; assembly: GCF_910588395.1. GTDB lineage: Bacteria > Bacillota_I > Bacilli_A > Erysipelotrichales > Erysipelotrichaceae > Faecalibaculum. The sequence goes on from NZ_CAJUPA010000026.1 coordinate 10,423, forward strand.
TCGTACTGGATGGCTTTGGCCAGTTCCAGATTCTTGTCTGCCAGGGCTTCGTTCATCTTCAGGAACAGTTCGGGCATTACACCGTAGGTGCCGCCGATGCCACCTTTTGCACCGATGATCCGGCCGGAGATGAACTGTTCATCCGGTCCGTTGAATACGATGTAGTCCTCGCCGCCGTCCTGGCAGAACATCTGAATGTCCTGAACGGGCATCGAGGAGTTCTTGACGCCGATCACCCTGGGGTTCTTGCGCATTTCCGCGTACAGAGTCGGTGTCAGGGCCACGCCTGCCAGCTGGGGAATGTTGTAGATCACAAAATCTGTGTTGGGAGCCGCATCGGAGATGTCGTTCCAGTATTTCGCGATGGCGTGTTCCGGGAGCTTGAAGTAAATGGGGGGAATGGCTGCAATGGCATCCACGCCCAGGCTTTCTGCATGGCGGGCCAGTTCCTGGCTTTCTTCCGTGGAGTTGCAGGCTACGTGGGCAATGACGGTCAGGGAACCGTCGTTGGCCTTCATGACGTTTTCCAGCACCTTTTTCCGTTCAGGTACTGTCTGGTAGATGCATTCGCCGCTGGAGCCGTTTACGTATACGCCCTTCACGCCTTTTTCGATGAAGTATTTGGTCAGATCCTGAACGCCCTGTTCAGAAATATTTCCGTTTTCGTCGTAGCAGGCATAGAAGGCAGGAATGACACCTTCGTACTTTTCCAGATTTCTCATGTTGTTTCTCTCCTTTTTCTGTTTTTTTTCAGTTTCCCCAAAGTCCTGTCCGAACGCGGACAGGGCAGGGAAGATGGCGGGAATTCGTGCCATCCAATGGTCACCGGGCCGATTTGAAGCCCCGGCGCCTTGTGCAGAAGTAAGTATACGGTTACAGAAATTAATTTCAATTCAAAACTATGATTTAGAAATTACTTTCAGAATCAGGCACAAACTGCCCCTGAATGTATCATCAATTGATGAAATTCCGTCACTATTAAGCAGAAATCCTGAAATCCCTTTCAGGTCAGATGGTTTGCAAGAAAAAAGAACTTCTGCTTCGCTGTTGCGTCAGAAGTTCTTTTTGCGAAAGGGGATACAGAGATAAGTGCGGTTCCGTAAGCAGGAAAAAGCCGTACCTCATTCGAATCGGGAAGAGATGATCAGAATCTCAGGGCATGGATCTATCTGTGTCTGGATCTCCGGCCGGAACAGCGTGTCTGATACGAATCTGTAGGGTGTGACGGGAATGAGATGTAAGATTTGCGTCACATCGAAAATAATGAACAAAAAACACCTGAATCATGCATATATAGATGCTGATTCAGGTATAATGACTGCACCGGCTGTTACTGCTTTCGATGGTCAGTGTCTGCGTGATCCAGGCCAGGTTGCGCACAGCTTCGACGTGCAGAACAGCCAGCCTTCCAGCGGCTGTTCTGCTGGTCGAAGCAGTTCAGAGAAGAAAAAATGCCTGAGTCGTCCGGTACACGATCAGGCGGTCCCAACAGGGATAATTAAAACCTCGAAAGCAGCACGGTCGTGCTGTTCACTGTCGTTATAGCAATGTAATGGTCTGATGCCTATCGGGAGTGTGTATTTGGCCCGACCAGCAAGTTCATGCAGACACATCAGCCGTCCTGTTTGGGGACGGCTTTTGTGTCTGGAACACAGGAAAACACTGCCTGCAATCTACAAATGTGAACAGGAAAAAGGAGCCATCATTCGCTGTCCCGTTCAATCGGGCAGTTCATGAGGCTCCATCAAAATCGGTATCTTTGATGACAGCTTGCCGAATATTATCAGAATCCCAGGGAATTTGTCCGCCAGGGCTGATATGTGGAACTGCCGAATCCGAGGATCACCGTGAAAATGAAGGGGAAGAAATACAGTCCCAGACCATACAGGATGTTGTGGCCGAAGGCGAATGACAGCCGGTAGCAGCAGGTAATCTGAATGAGCATCTGCACCAGTGACAGGATCATGGAAATGATATAGGCAAATCCTGTGGTGGTTTCGGTCTGGAAGCCGAAGATGCCGGCGAATACGGAAATTCCGAACCAGATCCAGAACAGCGAGGTGTTCCAGCAGAGTTTGTACACAATATACATATTGTAGATGGGGATGATGGCTTTCCAGCCTGCCTCGCCGGCTTTTTCGAACATTTTCCAGGCACCGGCGACGACGAGAATATACCAGATGACGGTCAGCACCCAGAAGATAGGAGACGCGACCATTGACATCAGAAACATGATGATTCCTCCTTGTCCTGCTATGTTTTTATTGTAGGAAGGATAGAGGATTCAGGCGACTGCGTTGCCCATCCTGCAGACAGAGCAAAGAATCTGTTCAGGCTGCCAGCTGCTGAAGGTCCCGGGCTATCCAAACCCCGTTCACAGCCGGTTCAGCAAGGCTGAAATATGGTACTATACAGGTGATATGAACGACGGGAAACATATGTTTCCAAAGGAGGATCTATGATCAAGCGAATCGGAATCCTTACGTCCGGAGGCGACTCCCCCGGAATGAACGCCGCGATCCGCGCCGTGACAAGAGTCGGGATCAACAGCGGCCTTGAGGTCTTTGGAATCTACAATGGATACAAAGGCATGGTTGAGGGATATATTGAACCGCTTACAAAGGAAAGCGTAAGCGATATCGTGAACCGCGGCGGTACCATACTCGGGTCTGCCAGACTGCCGGAATTCAAGGATGAAGATGTCCGGAAAAAAGCCGTGCGGCAGCTGCAGAAGCGGGGAATCGAAGCTGTGGTGGTCATTGGCGGCGACGGCTCCTACCGGGGCGCCCTGGAACTGACCCACATGGGCATCAACTGCATCGGGCTGCCGGGAACGATCGACAATGACATTACCTGCACGGATTACACAATCGGTTTCCAGACAGCTCTGGAAACGATTGTAGATGCCATAGATAAACTGAAGGATACCTCCAACTCCCATCACCGCTGTTCCATCGTGGAAGTTATGGGCAACCGCTGCGGCGACCTGGCTCTGTGGTCGGGAATCGCCACCGGAGCGGAGATCATTGTCACCAGCGAGACCGGTTTTGACGAGCAGGAAATCCTTGACAGACTTCGGGATTTAGACTTGATTCGCAAGAAAAAGCATGCGATTATCGTCATCAGTGAGAAGATCACTGACGTGCATCAGTTAGCCAAAAAGATTTCCCTGAATACCGGATTTTCCGGCAGGGCAACCGTACTCGGTCATATTCAGCGGGGAGGATCTCCCTGTCCCTTCGACCGTATGCTGGCAAGCCAGATGGGCGAAAAGGCCGTGGACCTGCTGATGCAGGGAATTGGCGGCCAGTGCGTGTCGATCAGGGAAAACGTTGTACAGGCCTTCCCCATTGAGAAAGCCCTGTGCATGCCTGCGGAGAGCCGAAAGCCGCTGACCAACCTGTTCGAGCGTCTGGGATAAACCGGAAAGTTTTATCAAAAAGGGAATCGAATCGAAGAAGGAAGAGGTTTTATGGAAAAGAAAACGAAGATCGTCTGCACGATCGGACCTGCCAGCGAAAATCCTGAAATGATCAAGAAACTGGTCAATGAAGGAATGAACATCGCCCGTCTGAACTTCTCTCACGGAAGCTATGAAGAACAGGGCGACCGGATTAAAATGGTGCGCAATGTCTCCAAAGAGCTGAACAAGCCCATTGGCATTCTGCTGGACACCAAAGGCCCGGAAATCCGTCTGGGCAACTTTGAGAACGGAGGCGTGGACTTTTCCGAAGGCGACAAAGTCACCATCGTGAACGAGGATGTACTCGGCACGAAGGAAAAATTCCAGATCCGCTGCCCGGAACTGTTCAACGACGTCAAAGCCGGTGATTATATCCTGATGGATGACGGCAAGATGCGCGTGGATATCACCGATGTGGTTCCTGGCAAGGAAATCCAGGGTGTTGTGGCCAATCCCCACTTCCTGAAATCCAACAAGGGCTGCAACGTGCCCGGTGTCATTCTGTCCATGCCCTTCATCTCCCCCAAGGATGAAGCCGACATCCGCTTCGGTGCCCAGAACGATGTTGACTACATTGCCGCATCCTTCGTGCGCCGGCGGGAAGATGTACTGGCGATCCGGAAGATTCTGATCGACGAAGGCAAGGACCGGATCCAGATCATCCCGAAGATCGAAAACCAGGAAGGCTTTGACAACCTGCGCGACATTCTGGAAGTATCCGATGGTGTCATGGTTGCCCGTGGCGATCTGGGTGTAAATGTATCTCTGGAGTATGTCCCCATCTATCAGAAACAGATGATCAAGATTGCCAACGAAATGGGCAAGCCGGTCATCACCGCCACTCACATGCTGGAAAGCATGCAGGGCAACCCCCGGCCGACCCGTGCGGAGGCCAGCGACGTGGCTAACGCCATCATGGATGGTACAGATGCGATCATGACCTCCGGTGAAACCGCCGCCGGTCTGTATCCCGCAGAATCCATCCACACGATGACCAAGATTGCCAACGCCATCGAGCCGATGATTCCCTACAAGGACATTCTGAAGAACTCCATCAAGTCCAGTGCACGGACCAACAACGATGCCATTGCGATCTCCGTTGCCGATACAGCGCTGGATCTGGACATCAAGGCCATTGTCTGCTTCACACAGTCCGGCAACTCCGCCAAGCGTCTTGCGAAGTTCCGTCCGGAAGCACCCATCATTGCGGTATGCTTCGATGAAGTGACACAGCGCTCTCTGCTGCCGACCTTCGGTGTATTCCCCTATGTATCCGAGATTCAGAACTCCCCGGAAAACGATGTAAACCTGGCGAAAACCATTGCCCAGAGCTATGGCTTCAACAAGGGCGATCAGATCGTTGTTGTTGCAGGGTATCCGGTAGGTTCCGGATCCACGAACATGATGCGGATCGTGGAGATCTAAGACCTGTCATATAAGCAAAGCGGTTCCCGTTGCGGAGCCGCTTTTCTGTGTTTTCCGGACAGCGAAAACGGAGAGTGCGTTTAAGCCTGTTCTCTGATAAAATAACCAAAGTCAAGGAAAACGATGAGGTGAACGGACTATGATCAAGGCGAGCAGAGTGATGAATGTGCCGGCAGAGGCGCTGTTCGACATGCTGATTGAAAGTGTCATTTACGATATCAAGCAGAGTACGGGCAAGACGGTCCGTCCTGCGAATTTCAAAAAGGGGACCAACTACCGCAAGCGCATCAAGACCAATGCCAAAGGGCAGAAGGGTGTGGCGGTGAAGGTTACGGTGACGGAGCTGGAACGCCCGCTGGTGTATGAAGCCCGTTTTGAGGGCGGCAATGACAGCTACACCATTATCCGCTATGAGATCGAGAAACTCAGCGAAGAAGGGGACGAGGAGGGAGATTACATCCGGGTGACCTATTCCGAGGATTACAACGATGTGGGCAAAATGAGCAAGCCTGTGCGCGGATTCCAGAAGATTTTCGCCAGAAGCAACCTGAAGCGGACCCTCAAGGGCATGGAGGACTCCGTGAAGGAGAACATGAAGCTGAAAGAGGAGAAAGAAAAGGAAAAAAACGGAGACGCTGCTGAATAAGCAGAATCTCCGTTTTTTGCGGTGTACAGGATTAATCCAGATCCAGGGGCCGCCTGCAAAATCACCACCGGCTGTCAATGTAAAGAACAGATTTCTCTTCACCTGCAAGCCGCAGGCTCCCTTACAAATATTTAACATGCAAGTCTCTGGAGCAGATCTGCTTCCTTCCGTAAAATGAACCCATTGCGAAAGGATGATCACAAGATGAAATCTCCATGGTGGTTGCGCTTTGGACAGGGGCTGCTGATCGGACTGGGAGCCGTACTTCCAGGCATCTCCGGCGGCGTCCTGTGCGTGGTATTCGGTATATATCAGCCGGTGATGGAACTGCTGGCCAATCCCCGTCTGCTGTTCTCCAGACCCGCTCTCTGGAAACCGCTGCTTCCGGTATTCGTCGGGGGCGTCTGCGGTTTCCTGGGGGTGGCCAGGATCCTCTCCGTCCTGCTGGACAAATATCCCGCCCCTTCTGTCTGCCTCTTTGCCGGGCTGATCCTGGGCATGATCCCCGGACTGCTCCGGGACGCCGGAAGCCGGGGCAGCCATCCAGGTGACTGGACCTGTCTGTGGGCCGCATTCATCGTGACGATTCTGCTGCTGACCGGACTGCAGCTGGCCAGAATCACCATTGTCCCCAACTGGTTCTGGTACATCTTCTGCGGCATCTGCGCCGCCCTGAGCATCATTGCACCGGGGCTGTCATTCTCCACGCTGCTCATGCCTCTGGGACTGTACGTGCCTTTTCTGGCAGGACTCAGCAGCTTTCAGGCCGGGACCATCCTTCCTTCGGTGCTGGGGGCTTTGCTCACAGTGATCCTCCTCAGCCGGGTTGTGAATCATCTGTTTGAAACGAAGTATTCCCCGGCCATGCACGCCATGACCGGTCTGGTTCTGGCAGCTACCCTGGTCATCATCCCCTTCGGACAGATGTCCCTGATTGCCCTTCTGTTTCTGGCAGGTGGGATTCTTGCGGGGTATGAAATGGACCGGTACAATGCCCGGTATGCCGTATAGCCACGGGCATCCCGAGCCCTGGCACGCCCTGCCTTCCATCGGCAAAGAAACCAATATGCAGAATCCCCGGACACCACTGCAGGTATCCGGGGATTTCTCTGTCTGTACAGAAACCGCTATTCCACGGCTTTCAGCGATTCCACCATTTCCACTTTCCGCAGGCGGTACTTCATGACGAAGTTCACCATGAGGGCGAAGAGAACCGTGAGTCCGAAGGCGAAGACAAAGGACATCGGGGAGATGATGCGGCCGAACATCACGTCGTCCAGTTCGGCGAGGTTCATGATCAGACGATGCAGCCAGATGCCCAGCACCAGACCGGCCCCGCCGCCAATCATGGCCAGGATCAGCGATTCCCGGTTGACGTAGGCATTGACTTCGGGTTCGGTGTAGCCCAGCACTTTGATTGTGGCGATTTCCCGCATGCGTTCGGAGATGTTCACATTGGCGAGGTTGTAGAGCACCACGAAAGCCAGCATGGCGGCGGAGATCACCAGCACCACGACCACCATTTTGATGGAGCCGATCATGTCCAGGAAATTCTGCTGGAGTTTTGAGTAGAAGGAAACCGAGCGGACGTCCGGCAGTTCCATGATTTCGCCGCCGAGGGTTTCCTCGAAGGAGGCACTCTGATCGTCTGTCTGCAGGAGATACACGTCCTGGGGTTCCTCGCCGGTGTTCCAGGCACTGAATGTCTGTTCGGAGACATAGATCTGATGTCCGACGTACTGAGAGAAGACACCGGCCACTGTGGTTTCCAGGGACTGGTCGTCTGCGGTTTTCAGCGTCAGTTTCGATCCTTTGCGCAGATTCAGCTTTTCCGCCATTTTCTGGGAGACCAGCGCGCCTTCCTTCGGGACAGTCAGCGGTTCTCCCCCGAGGCTGTTCAGACGCACAAAGTCCTGCAGCCTGTCCGTGCCGCTGTCGGGGATGATGTGCAGCGTGCCGGAGACGTCATCCTGGTCGATGGTCAAAGTCACCGGCAGGTTCTGTTCTTCAAACACCCCGGTGACGCCTGCAAGATCCTGCAGGGAGGCTGTCAGTCCGGGATCATCTGCGGTGACGGCGGCGTTGTACTGATAGATCGCGCCAAACTGCTCAGAGACAATGCTGGAGATGGAGTCATTGATGCCGAATCCCGCCACGAGCAGGGCACTGCAGCCGGAGATGCCAATGACGGTCATGAAGAACCGCTTTTTGTAGCGGAAGATGTTGCGCAGGGTGACTTTGTGCAGGAAGGGGATCTTCTGCCAGATCACCGGCACTTTCTCCAGCAGGATCTTCTTTCCTGCGACACCGGCTTTGGGCCGCATGAGCTGACTGGGGACTTCCCGCAGTTCCCGGCCGATGGAGAACAGCGTGGTGGCCAGGATCACCAGGGTCACGCTGCCGGAGGCCAGCAGCATGAGCCCTGGCTGGAGAACGGTCTTGATGGTGTCAATGGTGTACATGGTGTTCCAGGCGTAGAAGATGATGTACGGGAACACGACCATGCCCACGGCGCAGCCCAGGATGGAGCCCAGGATGGAAGCGCTGAGGGAATAGAGAATGTACTTCATGGCAATCTGCCACCGGGAATAGCCCAGGGCTTTCAGCGTGCCGATGGTACTGCGCTGTTCGTCCACCATGCGGGTCATGGTGGTCATGCACACCAGGGCGGCGACGAGGAAGAAGAACACGGGGAATACCGAGGCGATGCCGTCCATGCGGTCAGCGCAGGACTGGTAGTCCCGCCAGGAATAGAACGAGTTGCGGTCCAGCACGATCCACTCCGGTTCCAGCTGATCCAGTTCATCCTGCGCTTCCTGGATTTTCTTCTGTCCCTTTTCGGTTTCTTCCTTCAGCCTGGTTTCGCCGTCTTTGAGTTCTTTTCTGGCGGTTTCCAGATCTGCCCGGCCCTGTTCCAGCTGTGCACTGCCCTGGGCGAGCTGTGTTTCGTGGCTGTTCAGTTCCTGCCGGGAGGCTTCCAGCTGTGCGCTGCCTGCAGCCAGCTGATTCTGTGCCGCTTGCAGTTCGGGCAGCCGGGTTTCGGCTTCCTGAATCTGTGCCAGCCCTGCGGCGACCTGCTGCTGTCTGGCTTCCAGGTCTGTGATGGCTGCCTGGGCCTGTTCCAGCCCGGTCTGGGCTGTCTGTTTCTGTTCTTCCAGCTGCGCTTTCTGCGCTGTGAGCTGCGCATGGGTGTCCAGAGCAGCCTGAATCTGTGCCAGCTGTGACTGCAGCTGTGTCAGCTGCGCCTGCAGTCCCTGAGCCATGTCCGGATCGGTGATGGCAGCCAGCTGGTCCTGCAGGGTCTGGATGCCGGCTTCCACTTGGGCTTTCTGTGCCTGCAGGGCAGCCGGATCGATCTGGGCGAGACCGGTGTCGATCTGTGCCAGCCCCGCTTCAATCTGAGCCAGTGCGCTCTGTGCCTGGTCCCGGGCTTGGATGGCCTGCGTCAGTCCCTCCCGGATCTGGCTCTGGGCGCTTTCCAGTTCCGGCTTGCGGGCCTGGGCTTCCTGAATCTGCGCCAGTCCCTGATTCAGCTGTGTCCGGGAACTGTCCAGTTCTGCCTGACCCTGCGCCAGCTGAGCCCAGCCCTGGTCCAGCTGGCTGCGGGAATCTGTCAGTGTCTGTTCGTTCCGGCTGATTTCGGCTTCGCCTTCCTGAATCTGTTTCCGGGCGTCCGCCAGCTGTTTTTCCCCTTTTTCGGTTTCCTCCTGCAGCTGTTTCCTTGCATCTGCCAGTTCCTTGCGGGGATCTTTGAGCCGGGCATCGATCCGGTCATCCGCAATGGCTTCCAGACGGTTCACCACAGGATCGGTGACATCGAAGTAGGCATCTCCATAAGTGTTCAGCTCTTTGGCCCCGCTGACGGTGATGTCGGCTTCGGTGTAATAGTCAGCCTTGACGGCGCTTTCCGGCACGAACAGGAAGCCGTCCACGGAGCCGGATCCGATGGAGGAGGTGCCTTTTTCATAGCTCAGGTACCGCGGGGTGAAGCCTTTGCCCACCACGGTGTATTCCTCATATTCCAAGGTGTCCGACAGCGGATCCTCCGTGCCGGAGTGCAGCCGGATTCTGTCACCGATCTGAAACGTGCCGTTGAGTCCGCTTTCTACACCGCCGCCTTCGATGAAGCATTCATCGGGTTTTTCCGGCAGCCGGCCTTCTTCCACCCGGAGCAGATTCATCTGCGGGTTTTCCGGCAGGGAAAACAGTTTCCAGACCTGTTCCGACTTGTTGAGCTGCACCAGCACATCCTGGTTGTACAGCCCCTGGACGCTTTCCACCCCCGGGACCTGCTTCATGGCCTCCAGATCCTCCTGGTTCAGCCCCAAGGTGGAGAACACCTGAATGTCCTGCAGACCATACCGGTCGAAGTAGTCATCCGCGCTGGCTTTCATGTCCGGCGGACTGGCTTTGATGCCGGCGAAAAACGCCACGCCCAGTGCCACGATGAGCAGGATGGAAAGAAACCGCCCCAGCGAGCGGCGGATTTCCACCAGCGTCTCCTTCAGCAGTACCGGCGGCATCAGTATTCAATCTCCCGGGCATCCATGGGATGCGGATTCAGTGTCACGGAATGGATCTTTCCGGATTTCACATGGATGACTTTGTCCCCCATGGGCGCCAGGGCGCTGTTGTGAGTGATCATGATCACGGTTTTCCGGTTCTTCCGGCAGGTTTCCTGCAGCACTTCCAGGACCTGCTTGCCGGTCTGATAATCCAGGGCGCCGGTTGGCTCATCACACAGCAGCAGCTTGGGGTTTTTCACCAGGGCACGGGCGATGGCCACCCGCTGCTGCTCGCCGCCGGAGAGCTGGCTGGGAAAGTTGGAAGCCCGGTCGGACAGACCCACGGCGGCGATGGCTTCGTCGATGTCCAGAGGGTTCTTCACAATCTGGGCAGCCAGTTCCACGTTTTCCCGCAGGGTGAGATTCTGCACCAGGTTGTAGAACTGGAACACGAATCCCACATCGCTGCGGCGGTACAGCGTCAGTTCTCTGTCGTTGTCTTTTGCGATGTCGTGTCCGTCCACGATGATCTGGCCGGCGGTGACAGTGTCCATACCCCCCAGCAGATTCAGAATGGTGGATTTTCCGGCACCGGAGGCGCCGAGAATCACGACGAATTCTCCTTCTTCAATGGAAAACGAAACGTCGTCCAGGGCGCGAATGGAAACTTCGCCCATTTCATATGTTTTTGAAACGTTGTCAAATTCAATAAATTCAGGCATGTTGTTACGCTCCTGTCTGAATAGTAACAGATTGGCCCGGGGTTTGAGGAGTGATGCCAAAAAGACTATCATAAATGAATAAAAGGAGTATCAATATGAACGTTCGTGTAATGACCGACAGCGGTTCGGGTCTGTCGGAAAAACAGGCACAGGCTCTGGGCATTGACTACCTGCCGCTGCAGGTATCCGCGGGAGAAACTACCTATCTGGACGGAGTGGATCTGACCACGGATCTGCTCTATGACATGCTGGAGAAGGGAGACATGCCCTCCACCAGTCTGCCTCCGCTGGGCATTGTGGAGGACTTCGCGGAGAAATACGAAGAGAAAGGGGTCACGGATGTGGTGCTGATCACCCTGTCCTCCGGCCTTTCCAGCACCAATTCCACCGTGACGGCTGCCCTGCAGTCCCATGGTCTCAAGGTTCATACCCTGGATCTGTACACCACACTGGCAGTGGAATGGTATGCGGCCAATGCTGCAGCTCAGCTGGCGGCAGCAGGTGTGGCCCCGGAAGAAATCATCCGCCGGCTGCAGGAAGCCATTGACGATTCCAAAGGATTCCTGATTCCGGAAGACCTGGATCATCTGGCCAAAGGCGGCCGGCTGACGCCCATGGCGGCCAAGCTGGGGGGGCTGCTGAAAATCCGCCCGATCCTGGAAGTATCAAAGGATACCGCCGGCAAGGTGGATGTCTGGGACAAAGTCCGGACCACGAACAAAGCCATCAAAAAAGCCGCGGAGCACATTCAGGAAAGTCTGACACCGGGCAAAGAATATGAATTCTTCGTCATGGATTCCCGCAATCCGGAAGGCGCAGCCCTGGCTGTGAAGTCTCTGGAAGAAGCCGGAGCCTCCCGGGTGCTGGAACATGCGCTGTATGCCGTCATTGCCAGTCATACGGGCATGAACGCCGTGGGTTTGCAGTACATTCCGAAGGTTGAAGGAGTGGCCATATGAAGAAACTCGCATTTGTGACCGATTCCGGATCCGGTTTCTCCAAAGCGTACTGGGAAAAGGAAGGCATCTATTCGGTTCCCCTGCAGCTGGACATCAACGGACAGAGCGCCGAGGATTATGAGACGGTGCTGCCGGCGGATATCGTGGAGAACCTGAAACAGCAGGTGCCCATGAAAACCTCGCTGCCAAGCCTCGGGGCCATTGAAGACCTGTTTGAAGAACTGAAGGCCCAGGGGTACGACGGTGTCTTCGCGATTCCCATCTGTCAGGGGCTCTCCGGCACACTGAATGCCATGGAACTGGCCGCCCGGAATCAGGACCTGGAATTTACCGGATTCGACACCGGCAGCACGGCGGTTCTGCAGGCTTACTGCATCCGGCAGGCAAAGAAGATGTACGATGCGGGAAAGGACATTCCGGAGATTCTGGAATTTCTGAACAAAGTGTGTGACAAAGCCGACACGATCCTGCTGGTGGATGACCTGCAGCATATGAAACGGGGCGGGCGTCTGACAGCCAGTGCGGCGCTGCTGGGGGGACTGCTGAAAATCAAGCCGGTGCTCCATGACAACCGGGAAACCGATGGCAAGGTGGACGTGCTGGGAAAAGTGCGCACGATGTCCAAGGCCCAGGGTTTTGTGATCGACCGGCTGAAGTCTCTGGGTGCAGGACCTGGCTGGGATGTGACCGTGGCGCATGTGGGTGTACCCCAACCGGCGGAAGCCTATGCCGCCCGGATCCGGGAAGCCATTCCGGGCATCACCACCCGGATCATCGATCTGGTCAGCGCCGTGGCGGTGCACACAGGACTGGGCTGTCTGGCGGTGCAGGCGTTTGATCCCCAGGGCGAGCTCATCGAGTACGATCTGACAAAGGCATAGATCTTCCCGGGGTGCAAAAGTCCGCAGACAGAGAAGATGGAACAGAAAAGACAGGCGGTGCCTGTCTTTTCAGCATATATTTCTGTATATATTTTCTGCATATAAGATGAACGGTCAGCTGTGCCAGCAGCGGGCTCACATGACCGGCAGGAACGCCCGCATACAGCAGTTCCGCTTCCAGCTGGCGTTTCATGGATTCATCCGGGCGGATATCCTCCAGACTGGCAGTACCCAGCAGCACCGGGACAGCAGCAAAGACAAAGAACAGTTTTTTCATCATATTTTCCTCCTGTATCAGTCCTTCAGGATATCCTTGCCTATCGTGTAAGGTCATCCATTCACAAATGAAAACTGACTAATCTGGTCTTATTTACAGGTTTTTGCTGTGATCCGCTGAAACAGACACAGGAGGACCAAATCATGAATCTGATGAGCCCGGAATACTTTTCCGCCCTGATCCGGCATGGAAGCTTCACAGCCGCCGCGAAAGCCCTGCACATTACCCAGCAGACGCTCAGTGCCCACATTGCGGCGCTGGAGGAAGAATTCGGCCAGCAGCTGGTGGAACGTACCAGTCCTGTCCGCCTCACCCAGGCTGGCAGAGTGTTTCTGGACTGGAGCCGTGATATGCTCGTGCGGCAGCAAAGGCTTTTCCATGACATGGAAGCCGTGGGCAATGACCGGGGCGGGCATCTGAGGATCGGCATTGCCTATACCCGCAGCTGCATCCTCATGCCGGAACTGATCTTCCGCTGGCCTGACCGGTACCCGGATGTGACGTTTCTGCTGTATGAAGCAGCCAATCCCGCACTGTTTGCCAAAGCCCTTCAGGGTGAACTGGATCTTCTCATCGGTGTGTTTCCCACCTGTCCCGGGGAACTGACTCTGTATCCGTATTACGAAGACGAAATCCTGATGCTGCAGCCGCTGGCAGAAGGAGACTATCCGCTGGCTCTGGGCTATCCCACGGAAATCGCAGGACAGGTGGGCAGACGGTGGAATCAGGACCAGCAGAAACCGGTCCTGGTTACATCGGACAATGTGCTGGCCCTGACGGAGCTGTGCCTGAAGGGCCAGGCGATTTCATTCTGTCCCCGGCTGATTCTGGAACGGGCCTATGGCAGCAGCCTGCAGGAAAAAGTGCATTTGCTGAACTTGCCGGACTACGCCCGGTATGACGTGCAGTTTGCGTTGCCGCCGCACAGCCGGGGCTGGAAGCTGGTGGAGGCCTTTATGAACCTGGCCCGGGATCTGGTAGCCGGCAGCAGTCTGCCCGCGACACAGGTCAGCGACTGAACGCAGAATGAAACCGGGATCTTTCGCAGCCGATGATGACAGCCGGGGCTGAAAAACGATGGGAAAGCCGTGCACACCGGTGAATCGGCAGCCCTGGTCTCCATCGGCTGGAGAGAAAAAAGGCGGAACGTGAGTTCCGCCGGGGGTCAGAGTCAGTCGTTTTCCATGCGGGCGGCTTTCGAGAACAGAAAGAACCCCAGCAGGAAGAGAACGGTGATGCAGGCAACGCCGAAGGACTGGTTGCCGGTGGCCTGGGTCACAACGCCTACCACCAGCAGGCCCAGGAAGCTGGCGCCTTTGCCGCAGATGTCGAAGAGACCGAAGTATTCCCCGGACTGTTCCTCGGGGATAATCTTCGCGAAATAACTCCGTGACAGAGCCTGGATGCCGCCCTGGAAGCAGCCGACGCAGAAAGCCAGGAACCAGAACTCCCAGAGTTTGTCCAGCTGCACGGCGAAACAGGCAATGAAGAAGTACGCCAGGATGCAGATTTTGATCAGCGTCGCGGTGTCTTTCTTCTTGGAGAGCACCGCGAAGATCAGACTGGCCGGGAACGCCACGACCTGGGTGAGCAGCAGAGCCAGCAGCAGCCCGGTGGTGTCCAGGCCCAGGCTGGCGCCGTAGGCGGTGGCCATGTCGATGATGGTGTACACACCGTCGATGTAGAAGAAAAAGGAAAGCAGGAACATGAAGATCTTCCGGTGTTTCTTCACGCTGCGCAGGGTGTGAGCCAGGCGGGAGAAGGAATCGGAGATGATGTGCCGTTCGGGTTTGATGGATGACTTCTGTCTGTAGCCGCGAACCAGGGGGAGTGTGAAGAGTGCCCACCAGGCGGCATTGAGCAGGAATGTGATGACCATGGCGGTGTGCATCGTGATGCCGATTTTGTCGTAGAGCAGCACGAAGACCAGAGAGATCAGAAATGGAATCACACTGCCGATGTAGCCCCAGGCATAGCCTTTGGTGGAGACGGCGTCCATGCGTTCAGGGGTGGTGACGTCCACCAGCATGGAGTCATAGACCACCAGGGACAGGCTGTAGCAGACTTTGCCGGCAATGTAGAGCACCAGGAACGAGAGCCAGGAGCCCGGGAGCCAGAAACAGGCCAGTGCCAGGGCGCCGAGAAAAGCCGAACCCAGGAACACTTTCTTTTTGTTGCCTTCAAAGTCCGCCAGGGTGCCAAGCACTGGTCCGGCGAAGGCCACGATCAGCGTGGAAATGCTGGTGGCGTAGGACCAGTAGGACAGATATGTGGATTCATCCAGTCCGGCGGAGAGCGCCAGGGAGTTGAAGTAAATGGGCAGTATGGTGGATACGAGCAGAATGAATGCGGAGTTGCCGATGTCGTAGCAGACCCACTGCAGTTCTCTGCGTGTCAGTTTTGTATTCATGCTGTTTCACCTTCTTGTCTGGTTTGAGTGTAACATGCAATTGAGAAAGGGCTGCCAGTGCCGGAACACAAAATCTCCGCAATCCGGCAGGAAAGCGGTTAGATGGGATGATTGTGATACGAGTGTCACCACGCTCTGGGGGTCATGGCGGGTCACTGGTTGAAGCCGGGGCCTTGTTCGTGTATGATAATCAGGCAAGTTTATGTGCTTGCTCTCTGTCTTTCGTGAAAGAAAGACCAAAGACCAAAGGGAGGTGTACCAAGTGAAAAAGTACGAAATCATGTATATCGTGAACGCGAATGTGGATGATGCGGCATTTGATGCCCTGGAGAAGCGCCTGTATGCGCCGATCACCGAAAACGGCGGTTCCATTGACAAAATCGACAACTGGGGCCTGCGTGAATTCGCCTACGAAATCGACCACATGAAAAAGGGACACTATGTCGTTGTGAACGTAACCGCAAACAACGCAGGCATCGAAGAGTTCGAGCGTCTGACACGGATCAACCCCAATGTGATCCGGACCATGGTGATCAAGACCGAAGACGAAGAGTAAAACATGGTCAACAGCGTGGTTCTGATCGGCCGGCTGACCAAAGATCCCGAGCTTCGCACCACGGGGTCCGGAACGCCTGTCGTATCCTTCACCCTGGCGGTCAACCGCCGGTTCAAGTCTCAGGGACAGCCTGATGCAGACTTCATCAACTGCGTGGCATGGAACAAGACGGCCGAAACCATGGCCCGATACCTCCACAAGGGAAGTCTCATTGCCATTACAGGACGCATTCAGACCAGAAACTATGAAAACCAGCAGGGTCAACGGGTGTATGTGACGGAAGTTGTCGCAGACAGCTTTGATTTCCTGGAATCCAAGAACGCCGCAGGCGCAGGCGGAAACCAGTATGCTCAGAACCCTTATGGTGGAAACAGTTACAGTTCTCAGAATTACGGAGCGGGAGCGGCGAACTACAATGCGCCCGAACCTGCCCAGAACGGGTATGGAAACAGTCAGTCTGGTTATGGAAACAGCCAGCCTGCAGCCAGCTATTCTCAGCCCTCTTCATTCCAGGGCGGACGTCAGGCCAACCCGTACGCATCGCAGGCAGCTGACGATCTCTCCAGCGGTTACGGCAATGACGAGACCCTGGATCTCAGCACTGACGATTTACCCTTTTAGAAAGGAGATATTCCATGGCATTCAAAAAACAGCGGATGGGCCGCAAGAAGGTCTGCTACTTCACAAAGAACAAAATCAAGACCATCGACTATAAAGACACAGAACTGCTGAAGCGTTTCATCAACGCCAACGGCAAAATCATTCCGCGTCGTGTAACCGGCACCCGTGCCAAGTACCAGCGGATGCTGGCGACCGCCATCAAGCGTGCGCGTCAGATGGCTCTGCTGCCCTACGTGGTAGACTAGTCGAATCAGACACCGAAGTCCGGAGAAATCCGGGCTTTTTTGTGCCTCCGGAGGGTGAGGGATCGGTTTCAGGAATACTGTTTCGGGTTTTGACTGTTGTCAGGCTGAATTTGACTGCAATGACTTTGTCAAGGGAGGGCCGGCTGTCTGTCCGAAAATAAAGCCGCAGCTCCTCTGATTGGGTGCTGCGGCCTGATTGTGCCTGATCAGTTTTTCAGGCTGTTCTGCATTTCATTCCAGTACTGTTCAAACAGCTGTTCAGAACTGAGAGCCCGGTCAGCCTCGCTTTCCCGGCTGGATTTCTTCAGCCATGACAAGAGCTCACGGACTCTGCTCATGGTCATTTCAGCACCTTTCCGGAATCCTTGTTTTTCGCCTTTCTGAATTCCCGATGCCTCACCTTCCTGGAATCCTTTACGCAGGGCCGCCTCTGCCTGTTCCTTGCTCAGAAATGTGTATGCCAGTTCCACGGTGCATTCCTCCTTTGACTCACTGATCTTCAAAAGTTCTTCGTCATCGATCTCCATGCCACTCAGATGTGCCAGTCCCTTGATCGTCCATACCGGATGATGGATCTCTCCTCGGTTCACAGTATACCGCCTTCTTTCCCGCAGGCAGAGAAACAGCCGGTCATATCCGCTTTCCAGAGATGATCGGCTGTTTTGTCTGCCGTGGACAGGATAATGCCGGAAGGAAGCAGGATCGATGTCCCACCTGCGTCCGGTGATGAGTTCCATGGCTTCTTTGTGCTCTGCCGGATTCTCCAGCAGATGCCGTTCCAGGATGTCTTTCTCTTTTCCCAAAACTTTCCTCCTTCGTATACGGGGACATGATCTGATGGGTGAGTCAGGATGGCCCCTGATAGTTATATTCGCCAGATTACTGAAAGTTTGCGGAAATTTAATCAATAATATCTTCGGAGATAAGACTATAATGATAAAATCATAATGATTAGCTGATGGGGTGTTCGGAAAATGCGTGAAGTGAAAATTCATAAGTTCGAATTGAGAATGCCCAAAGTCACGGATATACGGATATAACAGAAATACATAACAGCCAGCCTCTCTGGCCCGAGAGGGCCGGCGAAAGCCAGACTATTACATAAGCCCCAGCGACTCTGGCCCTGTGTTTCTATAAAGACGCAGGGCATTTTATTATCATGTCAGGTTACAATCAAAGAGGTATTACAGTGAGAGACAAGATGCGTGATCTGGTGGATTCCGATGCGAATCGGGTCACAAATGTATTCAGCACTTTGTTTGAGAGGTGAAGAGTATGCGGGCTTATGATGAGGTCTATTTAAATGATGTGGTGGAGAACCAGGGGAAGCTCTTCGATCTGGTGGCTCATCAGTATCCCGATAAAGGCACAGAGGAGTTCATCAATGCCTATATGGCAAGCAATACCCGCCGGCATATTGATGAATCCCAGGCATATGTGAATACCATGGATGCCAGGGAACTCTGGGCCTACTTTACGGAAAAGGAGAATTATACCCTGAAGGACGGCAAGGCAATGGGCGGATTCATGCCGGACTGGATCGGCGAATTCTATGCGTATTACCAGTGGTACTATGACCTGCCCAGTGCAGAGCTTGTGCAGAAGATTCCTGTATCCTTCCTGAAAAAAGCCTATCCGGGACTTCATGATCTGGAGCTGGATCTGGCAGTAAAGAAAGTGGGGAAAGTATCATGACGGTTGTATGTTTCCACAACCCGGACGAAGAAAATGCTTATCTCAGCAACTGGTATCCATCTGTATTCACGCTGGATGGTGTCACCTTTACCTCTCTGGAGCAGTATATGATGTATCAGAAAGCGGTGACCTTTGGAGACGATACTGCGGCTGCACAGATTCTGGCCGCAGATGATGTAGCCAGGATCAAGGCCCTGGGACGAAGTGTATCCAACTATGATGACAGTCTCTGGAACGGCATCCGGCAGATCGTTGTCTATGAAGGACTTCTGGCAAAGTTTTCCCAAAACCCGGAATTAACTGCACAGCTGAAAGCCACAGGGAGTGCCATTCTGGCAGAATGCGCGGTCAAAGACCGGATCTGGGGTACTGGTCTGTCCATGGATGACCCCGACAGATTTGAGCCATCGAAGTGGAAAGGGGAAAATCTGCTGAGCTACACCCTGATGATGGTGCGGGAAAAGCTGTAAATCTAAACTCTAACTCTTGCAGGATGGGAAAGCTGCGAAAGCAACCCCATCCGCCATGGCCGGGTTCCGTCAGGATCCGGCCCCTTTCGGCTGGGTTCCGGCAGCCCCGTCCCGTGCCGGCGGCACCATCGGCATCCCTTCTTGATTTGCGGGCATCTGGCTTGAAACCGCTTTTTTGCGGTTCAACGCCCGAAGATTCCATATTATAATGCTGTCCATGAACACTGGAAAATCTGCACACATTACCACCCGGGATGTGACCAGAGGCGCCATGACCGCGGCGATCTACGCCATTCTGCTGTTTCTGAACCAGCAGACGGCGCTGGGAATCGAGACCACCATGCCCTGGCTTTTCATATTCCCGATTTACCTCTATGCTGCGGCTGCACCAGTGCAGGCGTCCTTTGTCTGTGCCCTGGCCATGATCCTGGAGACGTTCCTGTTCGGAGGATTCACCACCTGGTTCTATTCCTGGTCCGGGATCATCACCGGTTTTCTCACCGGGGTGGCGATCCGCAAAGGACTCTCCGGTCAGCTGCGGCTTGTGATCCTGTTTGTGTGTCAGTTCATTGGCAATCTGCTGACGATGCTGGTCTGGGCGGCGCTGTTCGGGATGGATCTGACGGAGGACTTCGCCATGGTCAGGGAACTGGTTCCGTGGCTGGATCTGAAAGCCTTCGTGCTGATCTTCGCAGCAGTGCTCTCGCTGATGACCGCTGTCTGCGTGCATCTGGTGGGGGCGGCTCTGCTGCTGCGGCTGCACATTCCCTGTCCACCGATCACGCCGGTGACCCGGATCCGGCCGGTGAAATGGCTGGTGTGGCTGTCGGCCGGTGCGGCGCTGCTGTTTCTGCTGCTGCCGAATATGGTACTATTGACAGAAGAAGTCAGAAGCTGGCTTCTTGCTGCAGCGCTTTGCGGCATGGTGTACCTGGATTATCTGGGCTGTGTGCGCATTCTGCAGAAATGTGTGGCTTCCGGTCACAGGGGCTGGGCCCCGGTGGCTGTCATTGGCGCATTTGTTCCGGGTCTTCAGCTGGTCTGGGTGATCCAGGGCGCGCTGTGGGGCCTGAAAAATCAGGCAGCTGCCTGATCGAGGGAGTTTATGAAATATTACACCAAGTGGCGGGACGGATTTTTTGCCGCCTTTACACTGGCGCTGGCACTGGCCATATTCCTTATATACAAGTCCTGGACAGTGGCTGCCGGTGTGGTGCTGCTCATTGCCGTCATTTTTCTGGGCTGCTTTCTGGGGTTCTGGAATGAGCTGAAAAAACGCGGGCTGCAGACCGAACTGGACATTTCCCGGGTACTGGGAAAAGATGCCAAGGATGCCCTGCAGTTCGGCAACATCGGGATCCTGACGTACAACGATGAATTTGTCTGCACCTGGGAATCGGATTTCTTCACGGACCGGAAGATCGACCTGGTCAACCGGAAGCTCACTTCCTGGATGGACAACATCCGGGATCTGGTGGATGAGGAAGTGGATTCGGTGACGGGTGAAGCGGATGGCCGGATTTACGAGGTCAGCCGCAAGCAGGATGGACAGCTGCTGTATGTGCAGGATGTCACGGAGCTGACCACGCTGCGGCGCAAGCTCCATGACCGGCAGGTCGTGGTGGGGCTGATGCAGCTGGACAACTATCTGGAGTATCAGTCCTATGAAAACGAGGACATTCTGGCGGCAATCAACACCCAGCTGCGGGGGCCGCTGGTGACCTGGGCCAAGGACAACGGGATGCTGCTGCGGCGGGTGCGGGCAGACCGGATTTTCGTGGTCTGCGACCGGAAGATCCTGCGGAAAGTCCGCCGGAACAATCTGAGCATTCTGCAGGAGGTCAAAGACAAGGCCCGGAACATGGATGTGTCCATCACCCTGTCCATGGCGTTTGCCTACGGTACCAGACATTTCACGGAGCTGGACAACATGCTCAATGATCTGATCGAACTGGCTCAGAGCCGGGGCGGGGACCAGTGCGCGATTCAGGAAGCCGGCAGGGAGATCGAGTACATTGGCGGCAATTCCGAATCCAGTTCCCAGCGCTCCAAGGTCCGGGTGCGGATCATGGCCAATGCCATTTCCGATGCGATCAGAGATTCCGGTTCTGTGTACATTGCCGGTCATGTCAATACCGACTATGACTGCATGGGGGCGGCGCTGGCGGTGTCCAACTGGGTGCGTTCCCAGGGCAAGCAGGCGTTCATTGTTCTGAAGGACATTCCCCGGGACCGGCAGCTGCAGGAGACCATGGACCGCTACAGCCGGTCTCTGGAAGAGCGGGATGTGTTCCTGACGCCGGAGGAAGCCCGGGAGCGGATGGATATGGAAAAGGATCTGCTGGTCATGGTGGATCATTCCGTGCCGGAGATTTCCAGTGCGGCGGACTTCCTGGATGAAGCCCGCCGGATCGCGGTGATCGATCATCACCGCCGGGGGGATTCCTTCGTGAAGAATCCCATGATCACCTATGTGGAGTCCCAGTCCTCCAGCACGGCGGAACTGGTGACGGAGCTGCTGCGCAACATTCCCCGGCATGTGCCGATTTTCGAGGCGGAAGCCACAATCATGTATCTGGGTCTGCTGGTGGACACCAACCGGTTCAAGATGCATACCTCGGCCCGGACCTTTGAGACCGCGGCAGTGCTGCGTTCCTGGGGTGCCAATGTGCAGGAGGCGGAGGAAGCGCTGACGGAAGACCGGGCGCTTTACCAGGAGAAGGCCCAGCTGATCTGCGCGGCGCAGGAATTCCTGGACAAGTACATGATCGCCATGACTTCCCAGCCCACGGACCGGACCATGGTGTCCCAGACCTCGGATTCTCTGCTCAGGATCAGAGGGTGCGAAGCGTCCTTCACCATTGCCCCGGATCCGGATGAACCGGCTTCTGCCCGGATCTCCGCACGAAGCAACGGGAAGGTGAATGTGCAGCGGATCATGGAAAAAATGGGCGGCGGCGGCCACTTTGCAGCAGCGGCCTGTCTGCTGCCGGATACCACTGTGCAGCAGGCGAAAGAACAGTTGATGAAAACGATAGAGGAGGATACAGACCATGAAAGTGATCCTGCTTAAGGATGTCAAAAAAGTCGGCAAAGCCGATGAACTGAAGGAAGTCAGCGACGGCTATGCCCGCAACTTCCTGATTCCCAGGGGACTGGCCATGGCGGCCAGCCCGGCGAATCTGAAAGCCTATGAAAAGGAGATGCAGAAGCGCGCAGATCAGGAAGCCGAACTGAAGAAGCAGGCGGAGCAGACTGCGAAGGAACTGGAAGGTGTGACCCTGGAGTTCCAGCTCTCCCAGGGCGCAGGCGGCCATGTGTTCGGAACCATTTCTTCCAAGCAGATTGCCGTGGCGCTGGCGCAGAAGGGCTTTCCGGTGGAGAAGCGCAAAATCATGATGACCGATCCGGTGGATTCCCTGGGAACCACCAAAGTGAAAATCGACCTGTATCACGGACAGGTCATCGGTGAAGTTAGCGTCCACGTAAGCCCGAAAAACTGATGGCAGACACAATGCCCAACGCCCAGGTCATGGAACAGTCCCTCCTGGGCTCTTTGCTTGTTTATCCCCGGGTCATGACAGACTGTGCGGATCTGGGGCTTGCACCGGAAGAATTCTATATTCCCGGTCATCAGACGCTGTATGCGGCGATGCAGGACCTGGATGCCTCCGGCCGGGCGCTGGATCTCAACAGCGTGGTGCTGCGACTGCAGGAAAAAGGGCAGCTGGAGGCGGCAGGCGGACTGGATTACATCATTGCCCTGGTGGACGGGGCGGTGTCCAGCGCCGGGGTCAAGACCTACATTGAAACGATCCAGGATAAATACCAGCTGCGGCGGCTGATCGAGACGGCGGATCAGATCCGGGAGACCGCCATGGATTCCGCGGACAGTCTGGACGACATTCTGTCCCAGAGCGAATCCGCCGTCATGGATGTGACGCGCCGGACCCGGGGAACGGATTTTCTGTCCTCCCGGGAGATCGTGGACCGGGTGCTGGAGCAGCTCAAGGAGCTGCGCAACACCTCGGGCATTACCGGCATCCGGACCGGCTACACGGATCTGGACAAAATGACCAATGGCTTCCAGAGAGGGGATCTGATCATTCTGGCAGCCCGGCCGGCCATGGGAAAATCCGCACTGGCGCTGAACCTCGCGGTGCAGGCGGCCAGACGCAATCCCGGGGCGGTGGCGGTGTTCTCACTGGAAATGCCGGCGGATTCCATCATGAAGCGTATGCTCTCCAGCGAATCCAAAGTCCAGTCCGGCAAGCTGCGGGATGGCCGGCTGTCCAACGAGGAAATGAACCGTCTGTTTGAAGCCGGCAACGGTCTGGCGGAGTCCCAGATTTATCTGGATGACACCGGCAGCATCAAGGTGAATCAGATTTTCTCCAAATGCCGGAAACTGAAATCCGAGCAGGACAGCCTGTCCATGATCGTCATTGACTATCTGCAGCTGATCACCGGGTCCCGGTCCGATTCCCGGCAGCAGGAAGTCTCGGAGATTTCCCGGAGTCTGAAGATCCTGGCCAAGGAAATGGACTGCCCGGTGATCGCCCTGTCCCAGCTGTCCCGGAAAGTCGAAGACCGCACCGGGCATGAACCGCAGCTGTCGGATCTGCGGGAATCCGGTTCCATCGAGCAGGATGCGGACATTGTCATGTTCCTGTACCGGGAAAACTACTACGACAAGGACAAGGAAGCCCAGGAGCAGATCGAGGTGGTGGATCTGTCCCTGGCCAAGCACCGGAACGGCGCCATCGGCAAGATCCAGCTGGCATTTGAAAAAGGCGTCTCCCGGTTCACCAACTACGCCAGTTCCAGAGGAGACGATCTGCATGCGGGTTGATCTTCTCTGTTCCGGCTCCAAAGGCAACAGCTGTCTGGTGACTTCCGGAGATGCCAGACTGCTGATCGACTGCGGGAGCACAAAGCGGTATCTGACCCAGGCGCTGGCGCAGGTGGATGTCAGGGTGGAGGATCTGCTGGCGGTGCTCATCACCCACAGCCATTCGGATCACATCTCCCAGCTGAAACTGGTGAAGGATGTACCGCTGTTTTCCTGCTGCGAGCTGAAGGAAGGCGTCCGGAAGCACCGGATCATGCCCGGAGACTGGTTCATTCTGGGTCCCTTCAGAATCACGGTGATCGCCCTTTCCCATGATGCCCCGGGAGGCTGCGTGGGCTACAAAATCGACGACGGTACCAGTACCCTGGTGTACGTGACGGACACCGGGTTTGTCCCCAATGCCGCCCGGGATGTGCTGGCGGGGGCGGATGCCTACGTCTTCGAATCCAACCACGATGTGGAAAAGCTCATGGCTACAAACCGGCCGATGTATCTCAAGCAGCGCATTCTGTCCGCATCCGGTCATCTGAACAACGCGGATTCTGCGCACTGCCTCTCGGAGATCGTGACCGGGAAGACCAAAGAGGTGATTCTGGCGCATTTGTCCGATGAAGCCAACACGCCGGATCTGGCACTGGAGGCTTTCCACGAAGGATTTGCCAGTCAGGGCCTGAATGATTCCGGTATCCGTGTTCAGTGCGGACAGCAGAAAGTCATCACATCCACAGAAGAGTTCTGAAAGCCGTTACCCCGGTGCAACAGAACTCTTTTTCTGTCACTTCCGGCAGCAGGGGGCATGGCCGACGGTTTATCCGGGATAAAAGTTGTAAAATCCCGTCTTTTACAGTTTGAAGCGTGAAATCGGCGAGAAGCCCTTT
>NZ_CAJUPA010000027.1 GCF_910588395.1 uncultured Faecalibaculum sp.
CATAACTCATCCGCAAGAGCTTGTCAACGACTTTTTTTGAACTTTTTATTCATTCAATTCTCTGATTCAGTTGATAAGTTCAACTGACTTGCGGCTCACTTATAATACCACCGTCTGGTTTCTCCATCAACTGGAAATCATGAACAGAATCCCTGACTGTGTATCCTGCCGGCCGTTTTTCTGAAACCGGTGCAGACATCTTCTACCATATCTGTCCTCCGTTTGGGTGCAGATATAAAAAAGAACCAGTCAGGCCGGTTCTCGGAATCTGCAGATTCGCGTCACTGCGGATCTGCCGGTGTCATAGTAGCGTAATTGATTTTGCTGTCTTTCAGCAAGGCCCAGTTATCTGCTGTCTGCGAAATTTTGCCATACCAGCAGTCTCCCTGCTGCACGACTTCATAAACCGTAAAGATTGCGCTTTTCTGAAGTCTGCCAATAGCCGCAGAACCAGTATCAGGTCCTGCCAGTATATCCACATTCAGCTGCGCCGTGTAACTGCCTGGTTCAAAGTTGACAGCAGCAGCGGCATTTGTCTGTAATGGTCCGCCAGCTGCTTCCGGGGCTTTCAGAAGCAGAGAACCGGAAACGCCAATCAGAAGAATCAGCGCCAGAATGCCAAATATGATACTGGATTTTTTTCCTAGTGATTTTTCCATGTTTCTTCCCCCTTTCACATACTTTACCATATTTGTGAGTTTCCAATTCTGAAAAAGCTCTGCCGATTTCTGAAAATTCTATAAAGTCGCACCTCATCTAAGCAGACAGTTCAGCCTGCAGGCTGGAATCGCATTATCCTGTCCGATCAAATCAACAGTTTTAGCAGATACAAAAGAAAAAGGCCCGAAGGCCTTTTATGATTTATGCAACGTGAATATAACCAATGAGTGTATTGGAACAGCTCACAGAAGCCAGAACTGTCTGGTAACCATTCCATCCACCATGAACAGCCTGTCCGTTGCCTGCGTAGATGGCAACATGTCCGCTGTAGATGATGATGTCACCCGGTACGGGAGCACTGGTCCAGCTGCCGAGAGCAGCATAGTCGCTGGGCCAGCCGTGGAAGTTGATGCCCACAGCCCGCAGCGAGTTTGTCACCAGCATCGTGCAGTCCTGATTTACGCCAAGCTGACCCATGGCAGCGGCCAGAATTGCAGAGGCCTTGTCAGTGTTGACATCCGGAACAGCCGGTGTTTCAGGAAGTGCCGGTGTCTGCTCAGGTGCAGGTGTTTCTTCCGGGACAACCGGTGCTTCGGGAACAGCAGGCGTTTCTTCGGGCACAACCGGTGTCTGTTCGGGCACTGCCGGTGTTTCCTCAGGCACAACCGGTGTTTCTTCCGGAGCCACAGGCGTTTCTTCCGGAACAGCAGGTGTCTGCTCAGGCGCAGGTGTTTCTTCCGGAACAGCAGGTGTCTGCTCAGGAGTTTCTACTGGTGCAGCCGGTGTCTGTTCAGGTGCCGGTGTTTCTTCCGGCGCAATCACAGTGCCGGCTCCGTTGCCATCAAAGACATAGCCGTCTTTTTCTGTGTTGACCAGCAGGCCGCCGTTCTCATCGAATCCATAGGTTGTTCCATCAATTTCCTGAATGGTGTTCACAACCTTGGAGCCATTGTCATTGAAATAGCTCTTTACACCATCCTGTTCAAACCAGCCGGAGCGTACCGTTCCATCCTCGGAAGCAAAATATGTCTGACCATCCGTCTGGAATTCGCCAGTTGCCATTTTGCCATCTTCTCCGAAGAAATAGCGGACGCCGTCAATCTCGGTCCAGCCAGTTACACGGTTGCCGTTTTCGTCAAACCAGTAACGGGCGCCATCGACATCAACCCAGGAGGAAGTTGTTCTGAAGCCTTTTTCATCGAAATAGTTCTGACCATCATCAGACCATCCATGCTTCAGAGATCCTGTGTCCTGAAAATTGTAGTTCGTTCCCTGGATCGTTGTTTCTCCGCTGGCAGCTTTTCCATCGGCCCCAAAATAGTAGGTCGCATTGGAAATGGTCTGCCATCCGAACTGCATTTCTCCCTGTCCATTAAAGTAATAAACTTCATCATCAATTTCCGTAAGACCTGTGGCGCGCTGGCGGTTGGATTCCAGAACATAATATCTGTCATTGTCCTGACCATGCCAGCCCGGCTGAGTCTCATAGGCATAAACAGTGGAGAGGATTGGGCCGGAAGCACAGATGCACAGTGCCACGGCTAAAATTTTGCTGTGTTTCTCAACGAATTTCATTGCCTTCACCTCTTCATTTAGCATGGTGACCATAACACTTGTCACAAACTCTTTCAAATTTCTGTCCAGAATACATCCAGAAAAAAACAGACAATTTCAACCGGTTTCAAAACCTGCCTCCTTTATATAAAGGAGATAACAGACAACTTTGGGAAATTGTGTGAAGTCGTAAGAAATTGTAAAAAACAGCCGTTCTCACCGGCTGCTTAAGGGAAAATTCAGAGTATTTTTGACAAATCCATACACAGATATTGCCAAAAGACACACAATGACAGCGCTTCCAGTATAACCAAGAATCTGAAGCCGGCCAGCAACTGACTGCAGTGACCCGGCCGAGAAGCAGGAAGCGGCCGCTCCCCCGGACAGAATCAGCAGTCCGGCAAAAACCATGGTCCACAGTTTCTCCTTCCTGCTCAGGCCTGCAGAGATCAGCAGACCCGTCAATACAAGCCCCGAAACATCCATGCCGTTTACGGCTCCAGTCAAAGTCACTCTTCCCTGAACAGCCTGGAGAAGCAGACGGACCAGAAAGCTGCCATTCCAGCTGTCAAGGACTGACTGCAGGGAGAACAGTCCATCGTAAGAAGCGGCTGCAGTCATCTGCCAGAACAGCACCCCGATCCAGATACACTGCCAGATCCAGAATCCCTGTACAAAAAGCGACAGAGTGGATTTCCGCCGTTCGGGAGTGCTGAACAGAATGCGGTCAGTCCAGCTCCAGATCTTCAAGAAAGGATTCCCCCTTCAGCTGCTCACTCCGGGACAGCCCCTGGTACTCCCGCTGACGCAGCACTTCATATACGGTTACAGCCACTGTATTGGACAGATTCAGGCTCCGTGCGCCGGAAACCATGGGCAGGCGGAGACAGTCATTCAGATGCTGTTTCAGAATGTGTTTATCGACACCTGTGCTTTCTTTGCCAAATACCAGATACAGATCCTGACCCGTATCACGGAAATCATGCGCAGAAGGCGGTCGTTTGCCATAACGTGTCAGGAACACCATGGGACCTGTGACTGTTTTCTCAAATTCCTCCCAGCTGGAATGACGATAATATGTGCAATCGCGGATGTAGTCCATGCCGGACCGGCGGAGATACTTGTCTTCCAGGGAAAAACCCAGCGGTTCGATGAGATCCACCACACAGCCGGTTGCCATGGCAGTCCGGAAAATATTGCCCGTATTGCCTGGAATCTCCGGCTCGAATAAAACGATGTGAATCAAAGCCGGTCACCCATATCCCGCAGAAACTGCTTCAAGGCGTTTCCCCGGTGAGAAACTTCATGTTTCTGCTCTTCGGTGACATTGGCCAGGGTTGTGCCAAAGGGGGGATAAAAGAAAACCGGATCATAGCCGAATCCGCCAGTTCCCTCAGGTGCCCTGGCAATTTCTCCTTCAACCGTGCCTCTGCACACATATTCCTTGCCCTCTTCATCCACAAAGGCAATCGCACAGACATAACGGGCTGTCCGGTCTTTCCCCCGGGTCAGTTCCATGAGTTTGGCGTTCTTGATGTCATAGGGTGTATCCTCCCCCATCCAGCGGGCGCTGTGTACACCTGGCTTTCCTCCCAGGGCATCAACCTCAATTCCCGAATCATCTGCCAGAGCTGCCATTCCTGTTGCTTCATGAACAGCTCTGGCTTTGATCAGCGCATTCTCTTCGAAGGTCGTGCCATCTTCCACAATGGAAATCGGGGTGGACAGATCCTTGAGTGTGAGGATTCTGACACCCGGCAGCATTTCGCGGAATTCTCTGGCTTTGTGTTCGTTTCCTGTTGCCAGAATCATTTCTTTCATCATATGCATCTCCTTATATATGGTTGTACACCAGGACTGCAGCCTGTCCCTGGTCCGGCTTACAGATACGGCTCGGAACTGCTGCCGGGTACCCGGGCGATTGCTGCTTCCATGGTAATGAAAAGACCGGATACACTGGTGGCATTCAGCAGCGCCTGACAGGAGACCTGTGCCGGATCGGCGAGACCGGCATCGAACATGTTTTTCCAGGTTCCATCAGCTGCATCAAATCCAGTTCCTGCAGGACACCTCTGCAGTTCTTCCACAATGGTTCTGCCATCAAACCCGGCATTGTCGGCAATCTGTCTGGCTGGCGCAAGCATCGCATCACATACGATCTCGGCTCCTTTTTTCCGTGCCGGATCCTGTTCCTGCAGAGTGGACCGCAGCTGAAAAGCTGCCTGGGCCAGTGCGGTACCGCCGCCTGCCGTGATTCCCGATTCCATGGCGCATCTGGCTGCATTCAGGGCATCCTCCAGCCGCAGCTTCTGCTCTTTGCGCTGACTGGATGTCCACCCCCCGCAGTGAATGACAGCCGTGGCTCCCTCCAGCGCTGCCAGCCGCTTTTTCAGCCGGCTTTTCTCCAGGGGATTCTCCTCTCTGTCTGCCAGCAGCGTCAGCTGCTTTTTCCGGGCTGCAATCCGGTCAGAGCTGCCGGCGCCTTCGATGAGGACCGTCTTCTCCCTGGATACTTCTACACTCTTGGCCAGACCCAGATTCTCCAGTTCCAGCTGCTGAAACGGGATTCCGGCTGCCTGCCCGCAGACTGTGCCCCCTGTCGCCACAGCAGTATCTTCCAGCCCAGCCTGGCGTTCCCTGCCAGCACCCGGAGCTGTGACCGGAACAATGTGCAGAATGTCCCTGGCATGATTCATGGCCATGGTGCTCAATGCTTCCTGCGAGAAGGACGGTGCGAGAATCAGCAGGCTGCTGCGGGAAGCCCGGAGTTTCTCCAGCACAGGAAGCAGATCCTGGAGCGACTCCACCGGCTGGTCAGTTATCAGGATCCTCGGATTGTTCATCTGTACCACCGGGGTGTCCAGATTCTGCACCACATACGGAGACGCATACCCCTGGGCAAGTTCCATACCCGGCAGCGTCTCCAGCCAGATATCGGGACCATTGTCCTCTTTCAGCGTCACCAGCCCCCGGGGACCGGCTGCATCCAGTGCCCGGGCAATGATCGCAGCCATTTTGCTGCTTCCGGCAGACAGCCGGGCCACATTCTCCACTGTGCTCTGTGCATCCGCCGGCCGGGCACCGGAACGGATCAGTCTGACAGCCTGATTTGCAGCTGCCTCCATGCCTTCTTTCAGCAGAACCGGGTTGAGGCCCTGACCGGCGGCAGTCAGTCCGGCTTTGATCATGGCCTGAGCCAGAACCACAGCAGTCGTCGTTCCATCCCCGGCTGTTTCATTGGTTCTGCCTGCCACTTCACAGACCAGACTGGCACCCATATTCTGGAACGGATCTTCCAGTCTGATTCTGGATGCAATGGTGACCCCATCGTTGGTGATCAGCGGACTGCCATGATCTGTTTCCAGAACCACATACCGGCCCCTGGGCCCCAGGGTCACTTTCACTGCATCAGCCAGAATATCTGCCCCCTGCTGCAGGGCTTGCTGGGCTTCTTTGTCAAAACGGACTTCAGAGAACATGATCCTGCTCCTGAACCGCCAGAATATCTGCATCCTGCAGGATCAGGTAGTCAGTTCCGGCTTCTGAATAATGTACAGGATCATGGGGATGAAAGAGCACCCTGTTCCCGGGACCGTAGTCCTGATCCTCCACATCCGGTCCCACAGCCACGACGACTCCCAGACATGACGGCTGGGAGGAACTGGTCAGAATGATCTGGCCTTCTGCCGCAGCCTCTTTGTGCTCCAGCCTGAGAATAACGTTTTTGTGCAGCGGTCTAAGCATGCAATGCCTCCTGTCTTTTTGTGTCTATCCTGTATTATACCCGGTTTCCCGGCTCATCCTGACGGTATCAGGCATTGCCAGCTGCCTGATGCCGGTTCCTTTCCTGCACAAAGGCAGAAGAAACGGCTGACCCCGGGGCCAGCCGTCGCTTCTGTACTGTTTGTCAGTCTGATTCCGGTACTGCAGACCGTTCCTGTCTTCAGCTCTCTGTTCGAAGTGCGTTTTCCGGCACTTTCATTCCCAGCTGACCAAGGAATGTTTCGATATCCTGAGCAGCCTCCTTTGCCGGGACAAAACGGATATTCTGTCTCGCCCAGGATTTCACGGCAATCTGTGCATTGGGAACACCGAGCTTGTCTGCACCGACGTTGTCAATTTCCTGCACCATTTCCTCACCGGCATCTTCCGGAGATACCTGTGACAGTGCTTCCTGGAAGGATGTGAGGAAATCATCGCTGACCGTATCCTTCACGAACAGGGCAGCCTGCGGATAGCCCTTCTGATCGGTGCCTTTTTCGTCATACCACAGCTCCTGCAGATCCGCCAGGATCTTCAGGTCGCTGTTTTTGGCCATGGCGGCACTGGCTGCGGGTTCCGCCAGCAGTGCAGACTGGCTCTGACCGGAAAGCAGCGACTGGCTGGCTTCCGCCACGCTGGGATACCAGGAAGGCTGAGCCTGCACCTGTGCGGCTTCCACAGCGTTGTATACCATGCCGGGAATTGCACTTTCTCCAAACAGAGCCACTTCGGTTTCCGGATTGGACAGCGAGTCTTCCCCGGTCCCGATCATATACAGATTGCCCCAGGTCAGAACACCGGCACATTTGTAGGTGCCCGAAGCGCTGTAGGCTTTCAGCCCCAGGTTGACCGGAGCCACAATCACGTCATAGTCGCCATCCGTCTTCGCCAGCTCTGCTGTCACCAGGTCGGTGCCCTCCGTATACTCCACCGTGGTATCCGGATTATCCAGGGTGCCAAACAGAACACCGAGAGCCGGTGCTCCGGTAGGGGTCAGAATCCGGGTGGTTTCAGATACTGCAGGTTCTTTCTGTGTATCCTTCGGTTCTGTGCTGTCCGAACTGCCTGCCTGAGAGCATCCTGCAAGCAGCAGTCCTGCGCACAGCGCAGCTGTCAGTCTCTTTCGAAAAGCCATTTTTCATCAACCTCCTGTGTGAATCTCTTCATCGCTTCTTCCAGCGGCATCGTCTCGGATGCACGGCTGCCGGATTTTCGGATGGTTACCGTTCCGGCTTCCTGCTCTCCGTCGCCCACCACGATCTGATAGGGAACCTTTGCCAGCTGGGCTTCCCGGACACGGTATCCCAGCTTTTCATTGCGGTCATCCACCTGGACACGCATCCCGGCCTCTTCCAGAGCCTCCTGAACCTGTTTCGCATAGTCCAGATGTTTCTGCTGATGAACCGGAATCACCACAAACTGCCGGGGAGCCAGCCACAGCGGGAAGTGACCGGCAAAGTTTTCAATCAGAATGCCGATGAACCGCTCAATGGATCCATATACAACGCGGTGAAGCATCAGCGGTGTCTTTCTCGAGCCGTCTGCATCCACATATGTGCATTCAAACCGCTCGGGAAGATTCATGTCCAGCTGCACCGTGCCGCACTGCCAGTCACGTCCCAGGGAGTCCTTGATGTGGATATCGAGCTTCGGTCCGTAGAAAGCGCCGTCTCCGGGGTTGACCTTGAATTCCCGGCCGGCATGACGGCAGGCATTGGCCAGCGCCTCTTCACTCCGCGCCCAGATTTCATCACTGCCGATGTAGTCTTTTTCCGGCTTGGTGGACAGTTCAATGGAATACTCCAGACCGAATACACCGTACATTCTGTCAATCAGATCCAGAACACCCTTCACTTCACTCTCGATCTGATCCGGTGTCACGAAAATGTGGGCATCATCCTGCGTGAAAGTCCGGACACGGAACAGTCCGTTGAGGGCGCCGGAGGCTTCATGTCTGTGGACCTGCCCCAGTTCGCCGATGCGCAGAGGCAGATCCTTGTAGGAGTGCAGCCCGTTGTTGTAGACCAGCAGGGCGCCCGGGCAGTTCATGGGCTTGATGGCAAAGTCTCTGTCATCCACTTTTGTGGTGTACATGTTGGCTTTGTAGTGATCCCAGTGACCGGAGGTTTCCCAGAGTTCCCGGCTCATGATGATCGGGGTTTTGATGAACTGATACCCCTCTTTGGCATGTTCTGCATACCAGTACTGTTCCAGCGTGTTGCGCAGGATCATTCCATCCGGCAGGAAAATCGGCATGCCGGGGGCATATTCGCTCACTGTGAACAGATTCATTTCCCGTCCCAGTTTTTTGTGATCCCGTTTCTTTGCTTCTTCCAGCGCCTGCAGATGTGAATCAAGATCTTCTTTCGTATCGAAAGCCACACCGTAAATCCGCTGCAGCATCTGGTTGTCCTTGTCACCTTTCCAGTAGGCACCGGAGTGCTTCAGCAGTTTGACATGCTTGAGCTCTTTGACAGAGTCCACGTGCGGACCGCGGCAGAGATCCGTGAATTCTCCCTGGGAGTAGACCGTGATGGTACCATCTTCCAGACCTGAAATCAGATCCAGTTTGTAGGGATCGTCCGCAAACATTTCCAGGGCTTCATCCTTGGAAATCTCCCGGCGGACAATGCGCTTTCCATCCTTGGCAATCTTTTTCATTTCCTTTTCGATCCGGGGCAAATCTTCATCCTTCAAAGACTCTCCCCCCAGATCGATGTCGTAATAGAATCCATCCCGGATCACCGGTCCGACCCAGAATTTGGCCTGGGGATACAGACGCTTCACTGCCTGCGCCATCAGATGGGCAGCGGAGTGATTCAGCGTTGACAGATGTTCATCTTCCAGAATATCAACCATTTCCATATGGCAATCCTCCTTGATGCAGCGTTCCCGGATCAGCTGTTCCGGTTCACCTGCGGACAACGTGAACGAAAAAAAGCGTCTGACTGCAAAAGGACGTCAGACGCGCGGTACCACCTTTTTTCCCCTGAATTCAGGAGCACTCTCGACTGTAACGCAGTCCTGCGGCACTGGCTTTCACCGGCGATTCAAAGGGAGTGAGACATCGTTCCGTCAGAGTGCTTTCACCACCCGCACTCCTCTCTGATCCATCCGGATATCCCGTGGCCTTCTCGTTATCGTTGACTGAATTATGCCCGACTCCATCCGGCTCGTCAAGTCAAACCAATTCTGGCTGCCGCATTGGACTTGTGTCATCCAGCCGGAATGCAGTCCGCCTGCTCAGTGCAGACCGTATCTCAGAACGAAATAAACCACATAAATCCAACCCAGGAGCCCATGGATGACAGCCCACAGAACAGAATGCCAGTTCACATAGGAAATGACCATCGCCAGCGCACTGCCAAAGGAGATTCCGGCTTTTACGTACGAGTTGTCTTTCACGACTGTTTGTCTTCAATGCGGCCGGCTGCCATGGCACCCCGTTCAATCCGGGAAATCCGTTCCTCACCCTGATCTGCCAGCACCCGGAAGGCTTCGATCTGCTCGCGCATTCTGGGCAGAGCTTTCTGTTTGTAGGCATCAATGGCATCCATGGCATCGAAGGTGTTCCGGAAAGCTTCCTGCAGCGTTTCCACGGAAATATTGGCTTCCATGCTCGTCTGCTGGATCTGTGCTCCCTGTGTCTTCAGCATTTCACTGGTGGACTTGATCAGGTCATTGGTCGTCTTGTTGACAGCCTGCACTTTCTCCAGAACGATTTTCTGGTTGTACAGGGCACTGGCAACCGTAACAGCGGTGCGCAGAGCCGAAACAGTCACATTCTGCGCCCGTTCCACCGCCCGGATCAGCTCCTTGTTGTTGCGCCGGACAATTTCCATGGACAGATATCCCTGCTGGTTGACCGCCTGCATCTGCTGCATGTCCATGACCCGCTGCCGCAGGGGAAACAGAATTTCCTCTTCCGCAAACTTGATGCGGTCCGGATCTGCATTGGATACTTTCGCCTGCTCGATGCTGTGCTCCAGCGCCGCGTCCATCTGGGTGCCCAGTTCAATCTGCTTGTTGAGTTTTTTTGTCAGATCCCGCAGAGACATCTGTTCGATTTCCAGTGTTGTGTTGTCATTCTGCAGGGTGCGCTTGCCGCGTTCCAGGTTCTCCAGGATGTTCTCAATCATCCCGTCCGCTTTTTCAAACTTCTGGAAGTAGCTGCGGACCGGGTTCGTGAATCTGGAAAGAAAGCCGGTCCGGCCGAAGTCCACACCGGAAGGATCCAGATCCCTGACCTGTTTGTCCAGTTCCGTCAGTGAATTGACCACCTGGCTGGATTCCCCGCCCTGTTTGGAGAGTGTCCCCAATGTGGTGGACAGAAGTTCGTTCTTTTCCGAGGAACGCCGGACTATATCCGTCCCGAAGCCATCGATCATGCTGGTGATTTCCCGGCGCTGTGCCAGAGAATCCAGATCTATGTCCATGACCTCTTTCGCGTTGGCCTGGGCCTGTGTTTCGATTTTTTCCTTCACTTCCGGTTCAGGCTGCAGAGGCTGCAGCACCTCTTCGCTGTTCAGTTCATCCACATCCATTGTAAATGCCATATCAGTCTGTCTCCTTCTTATGTACCGGCTGTCCCTGTCTGTACAGTCCGGATTGTTCAATCAGCTCGTCCAGCTGCCGCATGGCGCTGCCGTCTGCCAGCTGCGGTGTTGCTTTCAGAGCCTGAATTCTGGTATTCAGTTCGTCGATTCTTGTCAGAATGGCTTCATTTTCCGCAATCTTGGCATCAATGAAGGCAAAGGCATCCTGCATTGCCGGCGGTACAGTTCCCTGCTTCAGAGCTTTTCTGTATCCTTCCTCGTCAAAGAGAAGGATCCTGTCTGCAATCTGCTTCTGGTTGGCCAGAAACAGCATCCGGGCCCGCCGCAGTCCGGTCATGAACTTGTCGATGGAAATGGCGGAATCTCCGAATACGTCATGCAGAACATGATCCATTGCTGCCGTCTTTTCCTGCAGCCGGGCCAGCTGTTTCTGGCATTCCCGGATCTGTGTCCGGAAGCATTTCGGCTTCAGTCTGGAAAACAGCAGCGACACCGCCTCAGCTTCATCCCCGTTGACTGCCGGGTCTGCGGTTTCCTGCCGCACAGAATGCAGCGCCCAGACCCACGCGGCACAGACCGCCGCAAGGAACACGAGGATCACCACCCCCAGCGCCGTGGCACCTGTCCGGAAAGCAAAAAGAGAAAACACCGCAAAGGCTGCAGCCAGCAGACCGCAGGCTACATGGATGATGATCGGTCTTTTGTCACGATTCATGGGCAAATTATAGCATACTGTCACCAGCCATCTGCAGGAAAAACCGGGAAGACAAACGCGGCGGTGCGCTGTCTTCCCGGCTTGTATGTATTTCTTCTCTGCAGCAGATGCTGACCGGCTGATCAGTAGAACGGGTAATACCAGATCTGATCCTTGTCGAAGTCTGTGGTTTCCAGAATGCGGTTTGTCACATTCAGACCTTCCATGACATCACCGGCAGTAATGTTGTCAAACTTGTAGGGAAAATGTCTGACAAGTCCTTCGGGATTCTCTGCCTTCCAGGCATTTTTGTACCGCAGCACCAGATTGTCCGGATCGGGTTCGGCGCCTGTGGGTACGATTTTCGCATCGTCTGCCGCAGTTTCCAGCATGGACTTCAGCGCTTCCAGAACCGGTTTTGTCAGACGGAACGGATCCCCTCTTTTGTGCAGTACTTCTCCGTTGTTCATCAGCCAGATGTGAATTCCCCAGGCTGAATTCAGATATCCCACTTCCTCCGTGCCGATGATGGTTCCCAGAAAGTCGGTATCATCCACTCTGGGAGAAGTGTAGCCCTTCGAAACCAGCAGAGCTTCGGGGACCTTGAAAAAATGCATTCCTAAACTCATTTCAGTTCCTCCATGCGCATCCGTCACTGGATGCTTATGATTTACAATACCATGAATCCCTGGAGGAATTCGAATGATTTGCTGAACAATCCGCGAATTATTTCCTGTCCAGAGAAATGACAGGAACCCGCAGGCAGCGCATGGCATTCAGGATGCACAGGAAAGCGACACCCACATCCGCGAACACCGCAGCCCACATGTTGGCCAACCCCAGTGCACCCAGAATCAGGATCAGCACTTTCACCGCAATGGCGAAGAAAATGTTCTGGCGCACGATCCGCAGCGTTTTGTGCGCAATGGCAATGGCCGTCACAATCTGGGAAAGGCGGTCTTTCATCAGAACCACATCTGCTGCTTCGATGGCCGCATCACTGCCCAGAGCTCCCATGGCAATGCCGACATCCGCTGCTGCCAGGACCGGCGCATCGTTGATGCCGTCGCCTACAAAGGCGGTTTTGTTCTGCTCGAGAAGATGTGTCAGGATTTCCACTTTATCCTGCGGCAGCAGCCGGGCGTGATATTCATCAATGCCCACTTCACCGGCAACACGCCGGGCCACCTGTTCGTTGTCTCCGGTGAGCATCACGAATTTCTTCAGGCCATACTGCCGCAGCAGAGTCAGGGCAACCCGGGAATCTTCCTTGATCTGATCGGAGATTTCAATCATCCCGGCATAGACACCATCCACAGCTACATAGACCACAGTTCCCATCCCGGATCCTTCCGGCAGCACATCCGCCGGAATGCCGCTTTCAATCATCAGCTTTTCATTGCCGGCCAGGACCCTGGAGCCGTCCACCAGGGCTGATACACCCTGACCTGCCACTTCCTGTACCTTCCCGGCTGCCGGCAGCGGCTGGTTTGGCAGCTTGTGGGCTTTTTCCAGAATGGACTGGGCGATGGGGTGACTGGAATGGCTCTCGGCGGCAGCCGCCAGAACGAGAAGCCGGTCAGCGGACAGATCCGCTGGCTGAATATCCGTCACCTGGAACGTTCCTTTGGTGATGGTTCCCGTCTTGTCGAACACCATGGTCTTTACATCCGCCAGGGCTTCCAGATAGGTGCTTCCCTTCACCAGGATTCCGGCTTTGGATGCCCCGCCGATTCCGCCGAAGAAGGACAGGGGAACCGAGATGACCAGGGCGCAGGGACAGGAGATGACCAGGAACGTCAGCGCCCGGTAGATCCATACGTGCCAGGGCTGGGCAAACAGCAGGGGAGGCAGTACAGCCAGTCCAAGGGCCAGTCCGCAGACTACCGGGGTATATACCCGGGCAAATCTGGTGATGAACTGCTCTGCCGGTGCCTTGCGGTCCGTGGCGTTTTCCACCAGTTCCAGGACTTTTGCCACCGTGGACTGACCATAGGGTCTGGTCGTTCTGACATACAGCACCCCGGTCTGATTGATGCACCCGGAAATCACTTCCGAACCGGGATGGACATGCCGGGGAACTGATTCACCGGTGAGAGCCGAGGTGTCCAGACTGGAATCTCCGTTCTCCACAACCCCATCCAGCGGAACCCGTTCTCCGGGTTCCACCACAATGACAGTTCCGGGCTGCACCTCTTCTGGATCCACCTGGCGGATCGTTCCGTTTTCTTCAATGTTTGCATAATCCGGGCGGATGTCCATCAAAGCGGCAATGGATTTCCGGGACTTGCTGACGGCATAGGACTGAAACCACTCTCCGATCTGATAGAACAGCATGACAGCCACAGCTTCATCCAGCTGTCCCAGAGCCACAGCCCCCAGGCTGGCCACGGACATGAGAAAGTTCTCGTCAAATACCTCCCCATGGGCAATGTTGATGGCGGATTTGCGCAGGACATCATAGCTGATCAGCACATAGCCTGCCACCATCAGCCAGACATAGCCGTTCCAGCCTGCGTGTTCCGCAGCAATGCCGGCTGCATACAGTCCGGCTGTGATTCCGATCCGCAGCAGGCCTTTCTTCTGTTTTTTTGTCATGGAACCCTGCCTCAGCAGTACAGCTCACTGTCACTGTCCACCCGCCGGCAGGCCTTCCTGGCTTCTTTCAGAATGTCGTTCAGGCGGGCTTCATCACAATCCAGAACGAGTTTCTGTGTCATGAAATTGACACGGGCTTCATTGACGCCATCGATTTTTCGGATGGCATCTTCGATTTTGGCAGCGCAGTTGGCGCAGTCCACTTCCATTTTGTATGTTTTTTTCATTGCTCTTCTCCTTGGTTGAATCGCTGTTCAACTGTTGTCTGTATTGTATCAACAGTTGAACGCTCATTCAACTGTATGACAGTGAATTTCTGCATTTTTTGTTTCCCTGCTGATGCTGACCGGCTTTCCCTGCATGTCCGGAAAAACAGCGGCAGGACAGCAGAAAAGGCGCCTTCTTCCGCAAAGGAATCAGACGCCTTCAGACAAGTCTCAAGGGATGAAATCTCCCGCACCCACACAGCCGCCATCGGCAGAGCCTGTCAGGCCGGGCGCAGTCAGAGAAACAGCGATCCGATCTGCCACACTGCAAACGTTGTGACCCAGGCAACTCCCAGCTGGA
Source organism: uncultured Faecalibaculum sp. (assembly GCF_910588395.1). Lineage (GTDB taxonomy): Bacteria > Bacillota_I > Bacilli_A > Erysipelotrichales > Erysipelotrichaceae > Faecalibaculum. The sequence goes on from NZ_CAJUPA010000027.1 coordinate 14,392, forward strand.
GCAGGATGCCGGCAATCATCTGCCGTGCACCCCCTTCCCGGCGGATGGTCGCCAGAGCTGCCAGACATGGTACATACAGCAGGCAGAACAGCATCATGCACCAGGCATTCAGCGGACCGAACCCGATCTGCAGCAGTTCCTGATGCAGCTGCTGCATGCCGCCGAAGCTGTTGACATTGGCAATTCCAAACAGCACTGCCGTGCTGGATACCACCACTTCCTTGGCGCTGATGCCCGCCAGCAGGGCCACGGCGATCTGCCAGAATCCCAGTCCGCAGGGGACCAGGATCCACGACAGGCCTCGGCCGATGACTGCGGCAAAAGACCGGGATACATCCTCTATCATGCCGGAGGGACCCAGGTGCAGCAGCAGCCACAGAAGGATGCTGGCCACAAAAATCGTGGTCCCGGCTTTCGTGAGGAAGTCCTTCACCTTGTCCCGGACGTACACGTAAATGGTATACGCGGAGGGTCGCTTGTATGCCGGGAGTTCGATGAGCAGCGGCTGCATTCCCTCATACCTGTCAGTCAGATGCAGCAGCCAGGTGATCAGCAGAGCCATCAGAATCCCGATCAGATACATGGAGTACGCCGCCCACATGGCGTTGCTGCCAAAAAACATGCCGGAAAACAGAATGTAGATCGGCAGTTTGGCGGAGCAGCTCATGAAAGGAGTCACCAGCATCACACGGAAGCGGTCCCGGCGGGATTCCAGTGTCCGGCTTGCCATGACAGCAGGCACCGTGCAGCCAAAGCCGAGAACCATGGGAATGAATGCCCGGCCCGAGAGCCCCAGCCGCTCCATGATGTCATTCATGACATAGGCGACCCGGCTCATGTAGCCCGAATCCTCAAGGAATGCCAGGGCAATAAACAGAATCGTGACATTGGGCAGAAAAGTCAGAATTCCCCCGACACCGGATATAATCCCGTCACAGACCAGACTGATGACCCAGTCCGAAGTATGAACGCCTTCCAGGAGCGAACCCACACCCTGCGTGAACCAGTCTATCAGTTCTTCCAGCCAGGCTGAAAGCCAGTCCCCGACGTTGAACGTCAGGGCAAACACCAGGCCCATGATACCCAGAAAGATCAGGATCCCCCAGACAGGCCGGAGCACAATGTCATCCACTTTGTCAGTGAAAGTATCGCTGGCTTCCTTGCCGAGCAGCACCTCCGGCATGATCCGTTCAATGGCATCGTATTTCCCGTTGATGATCCGGTCGCTGAAATCCGGTGCCTCTCTGGACAGATCCGGATACAGTGTCATGAGCTCAGGATCGTGTTCCAGAAGTCCCACAGCAGCGTACCGGGGATTGGCTGTATCAGCGGGCAGCTTCTGCTCCAGATCCCGGATGTGCGCTTCAATGTCTGCTGCGTATTCCGTGACATGCTCCAGTTCCGCTTCCCGGTCCACCGCCCGGGGACGGTGATTGGATGCATCCCCATCCTCATGCTGGTGGAGCGCTGCGTGCAGGAGGGTCCGCAGACCTTTCTTTTTCCGTGCCACAACCGGAACCACCGGAATCCCCAGCAGTTCCTGCAGCCGGTGCAGATCCAGATCAATGCCCCGCTTTTCCACAATGTCCATCATGTTCAGCGCCAGCACCACCGGTTTTCCCAGTTCAATCAGCTGCAGCGTCAGATACAGCGACCGCTCCAGACTGGAGGCATCCGCCACATCCACGACCACATCCACCTGATCGGAAAGAATGAACTGCCGGGACACCTGTTCCTCCATGGTATAGGAAGACAGCGAATAGGTTCCGGGCAGATCCACCAGGCGGATTTTCCGGCCATGGCTCTCAATGGCTCCCTCCACCCGTTCCACAGTGACCCCCGGCCAGTTGGCCACCTTCAGATTCGCGCCGGTGTAGGCATTGAACAGCGTGGTTTTGCCGCAGTTCGGATTGCCGATGAAGGCAATGGTCAGTTCTTCTGCCGGAGTCTGTGACATTCTGAAATCGCCGGCAGCGGCTTTCGGTGCATGCTGTTCAGACATATTCCACTCCAATCCGTTCAGCCATGGCAGAGCCCAGGGCAAACCGGGTTCCTCTCAAATTGATGACAAGGGTACCGGAACGCTTTTTCTGCAGGACAGAAACCTTCGTTCCGGGAATCATGCCCAGAGCCCGCAGTCGGTGCTGCGGGGCTGCGGCCAGATCAATATCAAGAACGCGGACTCTTCTGCCCGGTTCTGCATTTCGCAAAGTCACATTCATCACCGCACAAAGTATACCACGACTAACCGCCGGCCCTGCGCAGCTGACAGCATCGATCCGGCTCTGGTCCGGATTTGGTATAATAACAGGTATGACAAGCAATCAGAACATGGAACTGTTTCCGTATGAAATACAGGATGCCCGGGCGGTGCAGACAGCGCTGGCGCATATGCCCTGCCCTGCCGACATTGAAGCCCTGGCTGCCTTTTACAAAGTCATGGCAGACTCCACCCGTCTCAGGCTTTTGACGGCACTGGAATCAGGCCCGCTGTGCGCAACGGATCTGGCCAATGTGGCCGGCATGTCCCGGAGTGCTGTGTCCCATCAGCTGAAATCCCTGAAACAGGCGCATCTGGTCAGGAGTGTCAAGGAAGGCAAAACAGCGCTGTACTCCCTGGATGACGATCACATTGCCAGCATCCTGAGCGTGACCTGCGAACACCTGCGGGAGGAGAACTGATGAAAATCCTCCTCTCTCCGGCGAAGAAAATAACCCTGGACGACAAACACGGGCTGGCCATGACCGTCCCCCGGTTCCAGGAACAGTCAGTGCCTCTGCTGGAAACACTGCAGAATATGGACTATCCCGGACTCAAGGCACTGTACAAAGTCTCCGACGCCGTGGCCAGACCGGTGTATGATCATCTTCAGGCGCTGAAGCAGGGGCGGGAAACAGAGAAGTATCCGGCTCTGCTGGCATTTTCCGGCATTGCCTACCGGTATATGGCCCCGGGTGTCTTCACCGATGAGATGATGCAGTATGTCAGCGATCATCTGCTGATTCTCTCCGGTCTGTACGGTGCACTTTCACCGCTGGATGGCATTACCCCTTACCGGCTGGAAATGGGAACCCGGGGTCCCTTTGATCTGTATGCCTGGTGGAAAAAGCCCCTGCAGAACCTGCTGCCGGATACAGAAGAAGTCATCAACCTGGCCAGTGCCGAGTACGCCAAAGCGGTGCGGCAGTTCCGGAAAGTGACAGAGGTGCGCTTTCTGCGGCAGAAAAACGGCAAACTGCAGGAAACAGCCGTCTATGCCAAAATGGCCCGGGGCGCCATGGTCCGGTGGATGGCAGAGCACCAGGTGCAGACAGCGGCGGAACTTGCCGGATTTGATGAACTGGGCTACCGGTACGATCCATCCTGCAGCAGCGAAAAGATGCTGGTTTTCGTCCATGAGGAAAACAGCGGCGGGCTGGCCCGGAAAGAAATCTGAATTTCTGAACACAGAAACGGGAAGGACCTGGCCATCATGCGGTCATCCTTCCCGTTTTTTCTGTCTGTGCTGATTCGATTCAGGACCTGTGCTGTCGCTCCAGCTGTTCCAGCAGCTGCATCACCAGCATCGTCTGATCTCTGGCAGCCTGATAGCTCTTTTCGTCATTTTCATCCAGAATCCGCTGAAACTCCTGCACTTCATACACCATGTGATTGTCCAGCTGCCGGATGCCCGCATCTTCGGAAGCATCTGTGTCTTTCTTTCCGATCATGTCGCCTTTGAGGGGAATGAAACGGAGATTCTGTACCCGGCCCGGGCTGGAATTGACCATCAGTGTCCCCTTCTCCCCTTCGATGAGCACACTGTTGGGGGCGCTGCAGTTCTTTGCGGAGGTCAGAACCGCATGCATCTGCGGCCACTGCAGAATGACTGTTTCCCCCAGATCCACCTGATTGTCTCCGTGCTGCGCACAGATGAACGTTTTTTCGGGCATTCCGAACAGACCGGTGACAAAGTGCAGATTGTATACGCCCAGGTCCCGCAGTGCGCCGCCGTCAAACGCCGGATCGAACACATTGGTGACCTGTCCCTTCAGATAGGCATCGTATCTGGAAGAATACTGAGAGAAGTTTGCCGTCACGATCCTGGGCTCTCCGATTCTTTGCAGACTCTTCTGCAGCAGCCTGTAGTTGGGGGTGTACAGCGTCGTGATCGCTTCGAAGACTCTGCGCCCGTAACGGCTGGCGGTCTCAAACAGATCCTGCGCCTGCTCCGTCGTGGAAGTAAAGGGTTTCTCGCAGATCACATCATGACCGGATTCCAGCGCCTGTTTGGTCTGGGTATAATGCAGCGAATTCGGACTGGCGACATACACCGTGTCAATATCCGGATCCTGCAGCATGGAGTCCAGGTCCGTATAGACACGGTCCACCTGATTTCTGTCCGCAAATTCACGGCCTTTGTCTGCCCCGCGGGAGTACACGGCAACAACTTCGCTGCCTGCCTGTTTCAGTGCATCGATCATCCGCTCCGTAATGACACTTGTGCCAATGGTGCCCACCTTCATTTTCTCTGATTTCTCCTTTTCTGTTTTCCCGGTTCTTTCTTCACCGGCCGGTAAATCCGGAAGCATACGCCATCAGGGAGGTTGTAGCCCTGAACCAGATAGTTGTTGGCTTTTGTGACTTTGGAAACGATGGACAGGCCCAGACCGAATCTGCCCCCTTCTCCTTTTTCATATGGACGGAACAGTGCGTCTATCCGGTCCTCCGGCATTTTCGGTCCATCGTTGGAAATCCGGAGATCATTCTCCCGCACCTCGATGCGGATGTAGGTCTTGGCGTACCGGAATGCGTTTTCCATGATGTTTTCAATGGATACGCGCCATGCTTCGATGAGACCGTCAAAGAACACTTCCTCCACATCGGTGATGATTTCAATCTCCGGCCGGATCACAGCCGAATTCAGCACCACCTGTTCCACCACGTCTTTCATGTTTGTGACCACACCGCTGGCATCACTGCTGACCAGGTATTCCACCCGGTTCAGATACAGCAGGTTGTGGACTTTCTCCTCCAGCCGCTGGGCATTGTGCAGGATCACATCCACGCTGGAATCCAGATCGCCATAGGGATAGATGCCGTCCTTGATGGATTCCGAATAGGACTTGATGGTGGCAATGGGGGTTTTCAGGTCATGGGAGATGTTGTGGATCATTTCTTCCTTGGCTTTGTCCTGTCTGGAAAGTTCGTCTTTCATGGTCACCAGCTCCTGAGCCAGATCTCCGATTTCATCTCCCCGGTTGATGTAGAGATCCACATCCTTGCCCTGCTTGATCTGGCTGATGTAGCTGCGGATCTGATTCAGCGGCCGGATGATGGAGAATACCCAGATGAGCGTGGCCATGAGCATGAGGAAGAAGACGATGATGATCACATAGACTGTTGAATTGATCAGAGATTCCCGGAACTGACTGGCATACAGATCGCTCATGTATGTGACCAGAATCAGCGGTCCGTCTTCTCCCGGCAGCCGCTCCATCCGGTAGTAAAACTCCCGTCCCCCCTGCCGGCAGATTCCTTCCCGGACAGCATCCGGGAGGGCCTCTTCCAGACTGTCCGCCTGATGCAGCAGCCAGTTCTGCACCTGCTTTTCCTGTTCCGGCGACCTGCTGGCCATGATGATTTCCCCGTCATCCACCAGAAAACTGGTCTGTGTCTCATCCGCCCGCAGATAGGTGCTCAGATACTCCCGGTCCCTGCCATCCATGTCACCGGTCAGCACCGCCGCAATGGGCTTCTGGTCACTGGCCATCATGGAGTACATCAGGTCGGTGATGGTTCTGTCAATGGAATCGGAAATGAAGAAGGCAAAGAATGCCGACAGAAAAATCAGCATGATCACGATCATGCTGAAAACCTGCTGAGTCAGGGACATCCTGGTAAACCAGGGACCTCGCTGCTGTCTCATCCCAGCCGGTACCCGTAGCCGTAAATCGTATGGATGTTCAGGTTCGGCAGTTTCTTTCGCAGCCGGCGCAGGGTATCATCCACCACCCGGTCCGAACCGAAATAGTTCTCATCCCAGACATTCTCCAGAATCTTGTCCCGGGAAAAGGCAATGCCCTTGTTCTTGATGAACATCATCAGCAGGTCGAACTCCTTGGTCGTCAGTTCGATCTCCACATTGTCCGCATAGATCTTGCGCTGCACTTCGTCCAGCTCGTATCCGTCCACGGCGATGCGGTTGCTGTTGTCCTTGTAAGCCCGCTTGATGATGTTGTTGACCCGGAGAACCAGTTCCTTGGGAGAAAAGGGCTTGGTGATGTAATCATCCGATCCCTTTTCCAGCCCGATGATCCGGTCGAACTCCTTGTCTCTGGCAGACATGAAGATCACCGGAGTATCCGGATCCCGCAGCCTGATTTCCTCAATCAGGTCGAATCCGCTCTTGTCGTCCAGCATGATGTCCAGGATCCACAGATGCACGTCGTCATCTCCGGCATGGGCGCTGGCTTCTTCATAAGTATAGTAGGAATGGACTTCATATCCTTCCTTGCGCAGATACTGCGCCACCAGGTTGTTGATGTCCTTTTCGTCCTCTACGATGCTGATCACTCGCTTCATGCAGGTGCCTCCTTTGTATCAGTCCGCTTATGTATCAATCCGCTAGAATCCGTTCTCTTCCAGATAGTCGGTGACCTGTTTCACGCAGCTGCGGCAGATTTCGTCTGTGGCAGCTTCAGCCATGACCCGGACCAGCGGTTCTGTTCCGGAAGGACGCACCAGGATCCGTCCGTTGCCCTCCAGTGCCGCTTCCGCTGCGGCAATGACTTCCTTCAGGCCGGCGTCTTCCATGACCGCGTGCTTGTCCCGCACCCGGACATTCACCAGTTCCTGGGGATAGATGAACAGCCCCTGGGACAGTTCCTGAATGGACTTTCCGGTCCGTCTGAGCGTCTCCAGGAGTTTCAGTGCCGTCAGCAGTCCGTCGCCTGTCACCATGTTTTCATAGAAAATGATGTGGCCGGACTGTTCTCCGCCGATCAGGTAGTCATTCTTTTCCATTTCTTCAAAGACGTACTTGTCACCCACGGGTGTCTGTACGTAGTCAATGCCCGAAGCCTCCAGGCCTTTGTAGAGACCCAGATTGGCCATGACGGTGGTTACGACCATGTTGCCCTTGAGACGGCCCTGCTCTTTCATGTCCCGGCCAACGATATACAGAATGTAGTCGCCGTTGACCAGTTCACCGTCGCTGTTCACCGCAATCAGCCGGTCTGCATCTCCGTCAAAGGCCAGACCCAGATCGCAGCCGTTTTCCCTGACAAATGCCTGCAGATTCTCCGGATGGGTGCTGCCGCAGTGCAGATTGATGTTGATGCCATTGGGTTCATTGCCAATGGCCAGCACTTCGGCGCCCAGATCCGTCAGTGTGCGCACAGCGGTGCTTGTGGCGGATCCGTTTGCCAGATCCACGGCGATTTTCATTCCCGTCAGATCTTCCTGCACCACAGACTCCAGCCACTGCACATACAGATCCAGCCCCTGAGGCCAGCACTGGAAAGTCCCGACTTTTTCTCCGTGAGCCACCGGAAGTTCCGTTTTGCCATCCATATAGTCTTCTATGGCCAGCAGAAGCGGCTCTTCCATTTTCTTTCCTTCGTGATTGAAGATCTTGATCCCGTTGTCGGTATACGGGTTATGGCTGGCGGATACCATGATCCCGCAGTCGAAATCCGAGCGGTTCACCAGAAAGGAAACCGCCGGCGTGGGACAGACCCCCAGCAGCTTCACTTCAGCTCCGGTGCTCACAGCGCCCGCTGCCAGACCCAGTTCAAACATGTCACCGGAAAGCCTGGTATCCTTGCCGATCAGGATTCGGGCATGCTCCCGTTCTTTTCCGTAATGCCACCCCAGGTACTGTCCGATCCGGACAGCCATGTCCAGGGTCAGGTCTTCATTCGCGACGCCGCGAACACCATCTGTTCCAAAATACTTACCCATTGGAATTCTCCTCCTTCTGTGCAGCTTTCACCGTGGCCGTCACGGTCTGCGGCTGCATTGTCACAGAGATCTTGTCTCCATTCGCATTGTAGGCTGCAATGACAGCATTGGCCGTGAAATCCTGACTCTGCCCGGATGCATCCACCAGCGCCTTGACGGTGCGGATGGCATTGAGTTCATTGGGCGCCGCTGTGATCTTCACCTTGGTCTGATCCAGCACCGGTGTCTGGAAATCCGAAGCCTTCTGACCGGTCCCCAGCAGCAGCTCGGGCTTGATGTCAAAGGTCCGTGTCTGTTTCTGAATGATGTTGATGGAACAGGACTCCGGATTCACCGTGACGCTCAGAGAATCCGGAACACCGGAGACAGTCAGCGGCACTTCATTGCGTCCCGGACCGAAGCTGGTCAGATTGGCCGTGACCACCACATTGGACTGCTGGGAGCGGAACACCTGAATATCCGCAGGAGTGCCGGTAACAGTCAGATCCGCCGTATTCGGCAATCCTTCCACCTTGTATTCCTCTTCATTGATCCTGACATCCACCGGAATGCCGGATACATTCAGCGTGGTCTGGCTGCCGTTGACAAACATGGCTGAAAGGTCATCGAAATTCACGGAAATGCAGAGGGCAACCGCTGTCATGATGCTGACTGCCAGACTGGCTTTGCGGTTGTATACGATCTGGTCAAACAGCTTGCTGATCCAGTTCACGGCAGTTTTGCAGAACCGGCGCACCCAGCGCATGAATCCCGATACGCGTTTTTTCTCACTCATGGCTGCCTCCGTTGTACAGATCCTCCACTTCAATTGGCTTGATCCGTTCATCTCTGGGTTTTTCCTGGGGCATCTCCCGGCGGGGGATGTTCAGGCCCACCCGGCGGGCTGTCTTGATCACAGGTTCCATGCTGAAGGCAGCTTCCTCTTCCGGCGCTGCCAGCTTGTTCATCAGAAACCGGTGCAGCGCATCCGGATTGTACTGAGTCAGCTGTCCCCGCATGGCCACGGAAATCGCACCGGTTTCCTCCGAAACAATGATCGTGATGGAATCGGTGATTTCCGATATGCCCACCGCCGCCCTGTGCCGGGCACCGTAGCGCGTGGGCAGATCCCGGGATGTGGGCGGAAAATACGCTGCCGCACAGGCGATTTTCACGCCCTGAATGATCACGGCTCCGTCATGCATGGGCGTTCCGTACTGGAAAATCGTGCCCAGCAGTTCGCTGGAAACCTCGGCATCCATGGAGATTCCCGTTTCGATGAAATCCTGCAGACTCTGGCTCATCTGAATGGTAATCAGCGCCCCGGTTTTGGTACGGGACATGGCTGAACAGGATTCCACCAGTTCATCCACCATGCCGGAAATCTGCGACACGGAAACGTTCTGAGAAAAGATTGCCGTGGTCTTCCCGACTTTTTCCAGCATGCTGCGGATTTCCGGCTGAAACAGGATCAGCACTGCCACAACGCCCCAGTTCAGGAATATGTCAATGAGCCAGTTCAGGGCATGCAGACCCAGAGAGAGAGCCAGCAGCTTGATGAGAATGACCACCAGAATCCCCTTGAATATCTGGATGGTCCGGGAATTGTTGCGTATGATCCGCAGACCCGAATACAGGACTGCGCTCACAGCCAGAATGTCCAGCAGCAGCTGCAGCCACAGCCAGACATCGTTGATGGAAAAATCCATATCTGTCCCCCTTTGATTCAGAAATCCGGCTGTTTCGCAAACAGCCGGGATGGCATCAGGCCAGAAGATCGTCGACCAGTTCGTGCAGACCGGTGCAGGTGCGGGAAGCCTGGGCTTTGACAGCCTCCGGTGCCGTTTCGATCACAGCACTGTGTTCCACCGCCTCGATCATGGGCAGATCGTTCCAGGAATCCCCCAGGACATAGACATCATCTTCATCCACATCCGCCCAGGAAAGCGCGAACTGCAGACCTTCTCCCTTGCTGACGCCTCTGGCCACCACATCCACACAGGTATTGTTGGGATAGGCTGACAGATGCTCTCCGAAGAAATGATTGATCTGCTCCGCCATATCCTCCGCGGCCTGAGAGTCGGTCATGGATACAACGATCTGGCAGTACCGGGGCAGTGAGAGTGCCTCGTCTTCCGGCAGATCCCCCTTCACCCCTGCATAGCGGGGATCCGACAGCTGCGGATTCACAATCACCTTGTGCCGGGCCATTCCGTCATTGACCATTACGCTGCAGACATTGTCCATTTCCTTCATCGCATAGACCAGGTCCACTGCCGTGATGGTTTCCATATAGTTCTCCGACAGCCGTCTGCCGTCTTTGTCGAACACAAGGCCGCCGTTGTTGCAGATCAGAAAGTCAGGCTTCAGATCGTACTTGTCCAGTTCCCGGTGAATGGACAGGCCGCTCCGCCCGGTCACCACCGCGAACAGATTTCCCGCTTCTTTCCAGCGGGCAATCGCTTCCAGATCCTCCGGCATTACCTCTCCGTATCCGTAACAGAGGGTGCCGTCATAGTCAGTTGCCAGCAGTTTCATACTTTTTTACCGTTCCCTTCTAGAAAACCCTTTGGTCCATTCTATCATAATTCTTCAGTGAAACCGCTCCCTTTCCGGCAGAGGGCGTCCAGGACACGGGTCCAGAAGCGCACACCTTCCGTCAGCACCTGGTCGGGGACATCAAAGCGGGCATCATGCAGCGGAATGCCGGTGCCGGTTCCCAGAAAAAAGAACACGGAGGGGACCCGCTGCTGATAGAAGGAAAAATCCTCGCTGATCATCTCCGGCTGTTCCAGCTCCATCACATCCGGCAGCGCTTCCATCAGCGCTGCGGTCAGCGGCCGGTGATTGATCACAGCGGGATAGCCATCGGAAAAGTGCACCTGGACCTGGCAGCCGCCTGCCTCTTCCTGTCTGCGGGCGCTTTCCAGAATCATGTCCTTCAGTCCCTGGAACCGGTCTGGTTCGAAGGCCCGCACTGTTCCCTGCACCAGCGCCGAATCTGCCACCACATTCCGGATGGTGCCGGATTCCAGCCGTCCGAACCGCAGCAGGCGGAAGATTTCCGGCGGCAGTGCGGCTTCCTGGCTGTAGAGACCGGCAACAAGCTGCACAGCGGCTTCCAGGGCATCCTTTCCCTGTCTGTATTTGGCCGCATGGGTGCTTTGCCCCTGGATCGTGATGTCCACTTCGCTGCTGGCAGCCATCATGGGTCCCGGCCGGGTGGCGATGGTGCCGGCAGGCAGTGCAGGCCAGACGTGCAGTCCAAAGGCAGCCCGGACGCCAAACCGTTCCAGCAGACCGGATTCACAGATCAGCCGGGCACCCCCGGGATTCTCCTCACCGGGCTGAAACACCAGCAGAATATTGAAGGGAGATTCCTTCATCCGGGACAGAACCATGGCAAAACCCAGCAGCACTGTCATATGCACATCATGGCCGCAGGCATGCATGCAGCCAGGCGTCTGACTGCACCAGGGGACACCGGTCTGTTCCTGCACCGGCAGGGCATCCATGTCTGCCCGGAACATCAGTGTGTCCGGGGCTCCAAAATCAAACCAGGCAGCCACGGCGCTGTCCATCGGCTCCAGAATTTCAGCACCCGTCTGTTTCAGAATCTCCTTGATGCAGGTGCTGGTCCAGGGAAGATCCAGTGCCAGCTCCGGGTGCCTGTGCAGGTCTCTGCGCCATGCTGTCAGTGTCTGCAAAGGCGGGATGTATGCTTCAGTTTCGTTGTATCTCATTGTGATTGCCTTTCATATTCTTTCATTTTCTTGCATATTCATTGAAAATACAATGCATGTCTTCTTGAATGCCTTCTGTGCCTCTGCTACTATAACCCCAGATAGAGGTCGCGGAGGCGACTCCTGTGATTCCAGCCGGCAGGCGCATGAGACCACAGGGAGCGCTGACGCCGAACTGTCCCTTCAGGCATGCAGGGGCGGTGGGCCGACGGGAGAAGATCCCGCGGACTGTCTGCAGAACAAAGCTGCAGGAGCGCTATCCGAAGGTGAACCGTAAGCCGGCGGATGCGTTTGTGTCTGCCGGCTTTTATCAAAGGAGAATTGTATGAAACTTGAAATCGCAGGGGCCGAAGCCTCACAGCTGGCAGCCCGGTTCGGCACACCTGTCTATGTGTACGATCAGAACAGGCTGGAAGAACGCATGCGTCAGTTCCGGCAGGTGTTTTCCTCCCCGCTCTTTGACTGTCACGTGGCCTATGCCTCCAAAGCCTTCTGCTGTCTGGCCATGATGCAGCTGGTGCAGCGGGAAGGTCTCTGGGCGGATGCTGTTTCCGGCGGAGAGCTCTACACCGCCATGAAAGCCGGCTTTGACATGAATCACATTCTGTTTCACGGAAACAGCAAGACAGATGCGGAACTGGAGATGGCTCTGGAAGCCGGCGTGGGAACCATCGTGGTGGACAATCTGGCAGAAGCCGGCCGTCTGGCGTTTCTCAGCACCGGTCATCCCGGCAGCCGGACCCGCACGCTGCTGCGGATCAATCCCGGTGTGGAAGCCCACACGCATGCCTACATTGTCACGGCAGACATCGACAGCAAGTTCGGCATCTCCATCACCCGCAGTCAGGAGATCATCGAAACCTGCCGGATCCTGGATGAAGCGCCGAATCTGGATTTCGCCGGGTTCCACGCTCATATCGGTTCCCAGATTTTCGAGCCGGAGGCATTTGCGGCTGAAATCGACAAAGTCACCGCCTTCACAAAGGAATTCCAGGATCAGACCGGTCTGCAGATCAGCTGTCTGGATCTGGGCGGTGGATTCGCAGCCCGGTATACAGACAAGGACAGCTGCCCGCCGGTGGAAACCGTATGCCGCCGGATCCTGGAAGCCATGACAGAGGCAGTGAAGCGCCATGGGCTTTCTGTCCGGGAACTCATCATCGAACCGGGACGGTCCATTGCGGCTGAAGCAGGCTGGACGCTGTATACGGTGGGCAGCATCAAGGATACGGAACACCGCCGCTATGTCTTCGTGGATGGCGGGATGAATGACAACATCCGGCCGGCACTGTATCAGGCTGAATACGAAGCTGTGCTGGCCGACAGGATGGATGAAGAGAAAAGCGAAACGGTCACTGTCGCAGGCAAATGCTGCGAAAGCGGCGACATCATCCTCCGGGATGGCCGGCTGCAGCCTGCCAGACCGGGAGACATTCTGGCGGTGGCCTCCACCGGTGCCTATGGACAGTCCATGGCTTCCAACTACAACAAGCTGCCGGTTCCCGGGACACTGTTTGTCAAGGATGGTCAGGCCCGCTGGGTGATCCGCCCGCAGGATCTGGAGGATCTGATCCGCAACGAAGAACCGCTTCCGGAGGAATCCTGAGATGGAACAGAAAGCAATCCCCGTCACCAAATACCATGGCTGCGGCAATGATTTCGTGATTGTCCGGGCAGCGGATGTCGAGGGCATGGATCTGCCGGCTCTGGCAGTCAGAGTCTGTGACCGTCATACAGGCATAGGTGCTGACGGATTCATCGTGGCAGACACCGGTCCCCTGGAAATGATCTACTACAATCAGGACGGGACCCGGGCGCCCATGTGCGGAAACGGGATCCGCTGTTTCGCGGCGTTCTGTCTGCAGGAAGGTCTGGCTTCCGGAACCGGATTCGACGTCGTGACACTGGCGGGAACAAAACACGTCACTGTGCTGGGGAATGACCGCTACCGGATCATGATGGGCGAACCGGACTTTTCCCGGGAAACCATCGGGACGCCTTTCCAGGTGGATCACTATCTGCTGAACGATCATGAAATCACAAGTTTCTTCATGGGAACCATCCACACTGTGGTATTCACCGACAATGCCATGGGCAACATCGAAGTCCCCGGCCGGGAGATCTGTCATGCGTCCCTGTTCCCGCAGCAGACCAATGTGAACTTTGTGGAAGTGGTGGACCGGAATCACCTCCGGGTGCAGACCTACGAACGGGGCTGCGGTGTGACACTGGCCTGCGGCACGGGCGTCTGTGCTTCTGCTTTTCAGGCCTGGCGGGAAGGACTCGCCAATCCTTCTGTGGATGTGGAACTGAAATGCGGTTTGCTGCACATCGACATTGAAGACGGCATTGTATATATGAGCGGTCCGGCTGTCCGGATCTTGAAAGGAGACTATTATCTATGACAACCAGTCTGCCCAAAGGCTCCATTGTGGCTCTTGTCACACCCTTCTGCGAGGATGGCAGCGTAAACACGGAAAAACTCCGGGAACTGGTGGAATTCCACGTATCCCATGACACAGACGGCATTCTTGTCCTTGGCACCACCGGAGAAAGTTCCACCATGACCGAAGAAGAAGATGATCTGGCGGCGAAGACCGTGATTGAAGCCGCCGCAGGACGCATTCCGGTGATTGTGGGTGCCGGGTCCAACAACACCGCCACGCAGCTGGACAAAGCGAAGAAATACGAAAAGATGGGCGCTGACGGACTGCTCCTGATTTCCCCCTATTACAACAAAGCCAATACAGAAGGGCTGGTCCGCCACTTCACCACAGTGGCGGATACGGTGAACATCCCCATCATCCTCTACAACATCCCCGGCCGCACAGGCATGTCCATTCCGGTGGAAGTGGTTGAACGGCTCAGCCGCCATCCCATGATTCAGGGAATCAAGGAAGCCAGCGGCAACATATCCTATGCCATGAATGTCTCGAAACTGCTGAACGACGACTTTGTGATGTACTCCGGCAATGACGACATCATTGTGCCCATGATGGGTGCCGGAGCTTCCGGGGTGATTTCGGTGCTGGCAGATGTAGCCCCCTCCCAGACCCATGACATGGTGTCCCGGTATCTGAACAATGATGTCCAGGGGGCTCTCAGTCTTCAGAGGGAACTCCTGGATCTGATCCACGCCCTGTTCATTGAAGTGAATCCCATCCCCGTCAAGGAAGCCATGAACCTCATGGGCATGGATGTAGGCGGCTACCGGCTGCCTCTGTATCCCATGGAGGAACAGCACCGGGAAATTCTGAAGCGGGAACTGCAGAAAGCGGGACTCTGCGCATGAAAGTCATCGTCGTGGGGACCGGGCGGATGGGACAGCTGATCTGTGCCCGCGCCAGCCAGCTGGGTCATGAAGTGCTGGCTGCCGGCGACCGGCTGAATCCCGGTGAGGTACCGCAGGCAGCAGGCCAGGAAGATGTCATCATCGATTTTTCGCACCCTGACAATCTGGAATGGATCCTGTCTCTGCCCTCTCAGGCTGCCATTGTGGAAGGCACCACCGGCTACAGTCAGGAACATCTGGACAGGCTGCATGCAGCAGCCGGGCACCGCCCGGTATTCTTCTCCGCCAATTATTCTCTGGGAATCGCCGTGCTGAAAAAACTCGCGGCGCAGGCAGCGGCCATGCTGGAAGGATTCGACATCGAAATCGTGGAAACCCACCACGCCCTGAAAGCCGATGCCCCCAGCGGCACGGCTCTCGCCCTGCGGGATGCCGTGGATCCGGACAGACAGTTCACAACCGTCTGCGGCCGCCAGGGACAAACCGGTGCGAGAAAGAAAGAAATCGGGATCCATGCCCTCCGGGGCGGAACCGCAGCCGGCGACCATGATGTGCTCTATCTCGGGCCGCAGGAAACCGTGAAACTCAGCCACCACGCAGAATCCCGGGAAATTTTCGTCAACGGCGCCCTGAAAGCCGCTGAATTCACTGCCGGGCAGCAGCCGGGATTGTATACCATGGAGGAACTTCTGGAGGAAAAAAACGCATGACAAACGAACTCAATGCGGAGGAAATCATCCGCTTCATCTCGGAATCCGAGAAAAAAACACCGGTGAAAGTCTGGTACAACGCTTCCGGACCGGTGTATTTCCCCAACTGCAAAACCTTCGGTCACATGGTCACCGGTGACTGGAAAGACATCAAGCCGGTCCTGGAATCCGGGGCGGTGGATGACTATGTCATCGAGAATGACTGCCGGAACTCCGCTGTTCCTTTGCTGGATCTGCTCAATCTGAACGCCCGCATCGAACCCGGAGCCATCATCCGGGACATGGTGTCCATTGGCAATGGGGCCGTGATCATGATGGGTGCCGTGCTGAACATCGGCGCTGTGGTGGGCGATGACACCATGGTGGACATGAATGCGGTGCTCGGGGGCCGGGCCATCGTGGGCAGACACTGTCACATTGGGGCCGGTGCCGTGCTGGCAGGGGTGGTTGAACCCGCCAGCGCCACGCCGGTGGTCATCGAAGACGATGTGATGATCGGCGCCAATGCCGTGGTCATTGAAGGATGCAGAGTTGGACGCGGCGCTGTTGTCGCCGCCGGTGCGGTGGTCATTGAAGATGTGCCGCCTTATGCGGTGGTAGCCGGCTGCCCGGC
The DNA here is from genome assembly GCF_910588395.1 of uncultured Faecalibaculum sp. Lineage (GTDB taxonomy): Bacteria > Bacillota_I > Bacilli_A > Erysipelotrichales > Erysipelotrichaceae > Faecalibaculum. The sequence continues at coordinate 30,674 of NZ_CAJUPA010000027.1, forward strand.
CATCGTCATCAAGATGAAAGATGAAAAATCCGCCCAGAAAACTGAACTTGTGGACGCCCTTCGCCGGCTGTAGACACCTGCAGCCCGCATCCACAGTCATCATCTGCTGTTCATTCTGATACAGCGTGCAAATACAGCGTGCAAAGCAAAACGCGCAGACCCAGCCGGATACCGGCATGCGGCCTGCGCGTTTTTCACATCATTCTCTGGCCGGATCCAGCTCTTTTTCATTCCGCAGTTTCCGTTTCTGCGCTCTGGACAGCGGAATGAGAGCACCGGTCACCAGTTCCACATCTTCCTTGTTCCAGGCCCGGATGTGCTTCCGGTTGACCAGATAGGAAACATGCACCCGCAGAAAGCCGTAGGGAGCGAAGATTTTTTCCAGATCTGACATGTTCATCCGTTTGTGGAATACACCCTTTTTGGTATGAAACCATACCATTTTTTCGATTTTTTCCACATAGTAAATCTCCTGATAGGGAATGTTCACGTGGGTGCCATCGTAAATCAGCGTGTAGTTGTCATTCTGGGAAGACTGGGCAATCAGCCGCCGGCTGATGCTCTCCAGCCCCGAAGCCAGAGAATCCTTTCCGAGATAGAAAATTCTCTCCCGGTTGTCCTCTGCCCGCAGCTGTTCAGGATCCCGGCACAGATAGATGAAAACCGCATCCGGATTATCATGCACGAACACCGACTCCATGCGGGGAGACTTGAATATTTCATCAAAAATGAAAATCTGATAGGACTCTTCCTTCATCCGTTTTGCCAGTTCGCTGGCCTTGAAATAATGGCGGAACACCCAGTCAGCCCGGTTCAGCACCCGGGACAGCAGAAACACAATGTCCTTGGTTTCCTTCTCGTGCTCCAGAATCGCAATCCGAATCATAGTCAGTACCGGTTCCTGATGTCTTCCACCGCGCAGCGCAGATCCTGCATGACAATGGTCCTGCCATCATCCAGCACAGCCGTCCCGGTGATTCTGCCAAAATACTGATGCTGCTTCGAATCCACAACCAGCGCACTGATTCTGGCACTTCTGTCCAGCTCCGGCGTGAACACCGCCTCAAAGCGTCCATCCGAACTGTTCACCGTCCAGGGCAGCATCGGATTGGCCGGAATCTCGAAGGCGATGTCATCCAGTTTGTGGATCCGCCCGTCGTAGAAAATGACATTTTCGCTGGCAGCGGATGTATCTCCGAACCCATAGCCAATGGAAAACCCGAAGGGAACGCCATCCACCATCGTGGAACATGTACCCCAGTACCAGTGAATGCGATACGGCCATACGCCGCGTCCTCTGTCCAGGATACCCGAGTCTTTCTCCGGATCCAGATGCCAGACATGCCAGTTGCAGACAATGGTTCCGGCCGCCGGCATGCAGTTGATCTTGGTATTATAGTAAAATTTCTTTCTGTCTGCCCAGGGAGTCACAATGTTCATCGAATCCACAGGCTCATCCAGAAACCGCAGATCAGCCCTGAAATCCGAATGGCCTGCAAAATTCTTCCACCAGCACCAGATGTGATGGGATTTTCCCTCTGTCTCGAACCGGAGCATCATGTCTTTCCCCGTCCAGGAAATCACCTTTTCCTGCAGGAACGGTGCTCCAGCCGGTTTCAGCGCCGTTCGTGTACAGTCAGTTTTCTTCACCAGGTCCAGGAAACTGATGGAAGCCATCCGAAGATAACCCAGGTCGCCCAGCGTGAAAGCCGCTGCGAACTCATCAGTCATCACCAGGTAATATTCCCACTCTTTGATCCGCACCCTGGAAGCCTGTATCCGGCTTCGGTCATACCGCCACAGCGAACGGCAGGCAAAGCCCGGAGACGTGACTCTTCCCTGCTCATCCAGCAGCTCTGTATCCTCCCTGAGAATGGTATTTCTCATTCGTTTCATCCCTTTCCACTGACTCTGATTATATCGTCTGTTTCGATTTTGGTATACTTTTCCCAAAGACTTGAAAGGAGCACGCATGAAAAAACATCTATGCATCCTTATGATCCTGTCCCTTTTGACAGCCGGCTGCGCCAGTTATGCAAGTCAATCCGAAACCAGCCCCGGCACAGCTGCAGCCAAATCCGCCGGCAGCTATGCGCAGGAAACCTGGGCCATGGACACCTCTGACCAGGGAACCGGCACCCTGCAGCCGGCTCCCGCTTCCGGAGAACTGCAAAGCGATAAAATCATCTACAACGGCAGTCTCTCCCTGCGCATCGACAATCTGACTGCCTTCTCCCGGCAGCTCGACCGCCTTCTGGAAGAAACCGGCGGATTCATCGAATCCCAGTCCCGCATGCAGGAACCGGATTCCGCCCTGCAGACCGGCACCTGGCAAATCCGGATCCCCGCCGAATCCTATGACTCTTTCACCAGTCAGCTCGCTGCCTCCGGCACCCTGGAACAGGAAGACAAGACAGCCACCAACATCACCCGGAACTACACGGATGTGCAAAGAAAAATCGACAGTCTGAAAAAAGAAGAAACCCGTCTCCACGAACTGCTTGACCAGGCGCAGACCGTCGGGGATATCGCTGCACTGGAAGACCAGCTGCGTCAGGTCCACGACGAACTGCAAACCTGGGAATCTTCTCAGGCGGACATGGAAATGGATCTGGCCTATTCCACGATCTGGATCACCGCAAGGGAATCCAGCACTTCCAGTGGGCTGGCGTATGCCTTTGACAACACCTGGCATACGTTTGGTCAGGCCATCAGTTCCATTGCTGTTATCCTGATTTACCTGTTCCCCTGGATCCTGCTGTCTGCTGCTGTTGTGGCTGTCATCTGGCTGCTTATCCGCAGAAAAAGAAAACTCCCGAAGCTTCCCCGCAATGAAAAGTCTGAAAACTGATTTCTTTCAAAGACGCCATGCAAGACAGCCGACGTCTTTTTTCCATAACCATGGTGTGTCTGCCGATGGGGCCTGCGGCCCTGGGCAGGGCCCGGATTAGATGACTGTGCTGTCTGCATGTATTCCGAAATTAAAAAGACCGGTACCCTTTCGGGTACCGGCTTTCTCAGTGGCCACGTGTTATTTTTGCCTTTCGGCTATCGTCACCGCAAGAGAGCTTGACTTCTGTGTTCGGGATGTTTACAGGTATTTCCTCTCTGCCATGATGACCACTTCTGGATTCATATCTCCACCAGTCTCTGAAAACCATACACGATATCTCTTCCTGT
>NZ_CAJUPA010000028.1 GCF_910588395.1 uncultured Faecalibaculum sp.
GCTCACTTATGATACCACAGCCACAGGAGAATGCAACCACTTTTTTGTTCTTTTTTTGCATTTTTCCACTCAAACTCGCCGATAAGTGCAAATTGTTGTTTTCTCTGCTCCGAATGCAACCGGCTGAAGCATTCTCCCGGTCTGCCGGCAGCGGGTTAACGCATAGTACAATGAAGGCCGAATGCCATCAGATAAAGAAAGGAACCATCCCATGCCAGAATTCAGACTGCCATCCAATACTTCCCGCCAGCAGGCTTTTGAGCTGTGGAAACATTCTTTCATGCCCATGGTCACGCTGACAAAAACCTTCGATGTATCCTCCCTGGCAGAACAGCCGCACTTCAATGCCCGCTTTGTCTGGGCCATTGCCAGGGCCGCGTCCCGGATCCCGGAGTTTTACCTGCTGCCGGGTACGGAGGGCTTTCTGCTGTATGACCGGCTGGCTGTCAATGTGATCGTGAAAACCGAAACCGGCGGAATCTGCGACTGCCTGATTCCCTGGAATCCGGACATCCGGATGTTTCTGGAACACTACCGGCAGCTGACAGAACAGGCTGCCCGCACAGGTATATGTCCGGAGATTGAAAACGCCGGAGAATACATGGTCATCGGCACCTCGACGCTGATTGCCACCACCCTGGACAGCGCGGTCAACGCCTGCAGTCCCTGGCCCAATCCCTATCTGATCTGGGGAAAACTCCCACCCAATGGACAGCTGCCGGTATCCTTCCAGTTTCATCACGCCCAGATGGACGGCTATGAAGCCGCCATGTTCCTGGAAACACTGCAGCAGACAGTCGCCGCCCTCTGATTTCTGCCCCGGCACAGGACTGGCCAGCCAGTCCGCATCGGCAGACTACCGGGTTTCCAGCAGCTGTTTGACGATCTGTACGTCCGCCGGGATCCAGGGCAGGTCCATGAGCTGACGTTTTGGGACAAACCGGCCGTCCAGGTGTTCCAGAAGATGCGGGCTGGTGACAAACCGGCAGAGGTAGCAGTCCATATCCAGATGAAAGGACGGGTAATCGTATTCGGCTTTCATGAAGAAACCCTCCACCTGAATCTCACAGTCCAGCTCTTCCCGGATTTCCCGCAGAAGTGCCTGCCGGGGGCTTTCTCCCGGTTCCAGTTTGCCGCCGGGGAACTCATACAGTCCGCGAAACTCGCCGTAGCCCCGCTGGCCACACCAGATTTCGCCGTTGTCATTTTCCAGGATCGCCGCACATACCCGCACTGTTTTCATGAAGGACCTCCTGCTGCTGTCAACGCAGCACAATTCAATTCCCAGGATGCACCTGTTTCCCGGAAAAATCCAGATCGGTTTTCTGATGGCGTGGTGCCGGAGGTCGGGGAATACCGGACTTCCGGCGATTTCCGGTGCAGCTTCCTGGTCTGTTATGCAAAGAAAGAGCAGCGTCTGCCGGCTGCTCTTTTCCTGTATCGGGTCTCTGTATCTGCCTTGCCGCTTCAGCTGTTCTGCAGACTGTCCAGAGCCGCATTGATGGCCTGCAGCCTGGTTTCTTCCTTTGCGGCTTTCTGTGTTTCTCCCAGTTCCAGATGCTTCTTCTGCCAGGCGGCGGTGGAAAAACCGCTTTCACTTAGCCAGTAGATTCCCTGTTCCGGGGTCATGTCCGGACCATAGACCGTCCGCATTTCCTGCAGGATCTGCCCTCCGCCGGGGATGTCCTGCAGAGCGGCATCCAGTCTCTGCCATGTTGTGTATCTGTTTGTTTCTGTCATGAAACCAGCATGGGGCAAGCGGCCGGATTGGAAAAGCATTCTGCCCGGCGGGATACAGCGGATACCAGGGAAGGCTTCGTGAGTGCTCCCTGTGGACTGCAGTGCTGTTTCTACAGCATGCCGCCGGTCCAGGCCAGCCAGACAATGATCACCAGCCACAAGAGCACGGAAAGCGGGATGAGCACCCGGAATTTTGTCTTCCGGGTCTTGTGACGGAACACCTGCATGCCAAGCCAGGCACCGGCGCCGCCGCCGGCAAAAGCCAGCCACAGAAGCATCCGCTCGGATATCCGCCACTTGCCGCGTCTGGCCTGGCGCTTGTCGGCTCCGAAGGCAAAAAACGCCAGCGCATTCAGCAGAATCAGATAAACTGCCAGTTCGTTTCGCATGACGGCTCAGATCAGGATGCCCTGGAAATGGTCCATCTCATGCTGCACAGCCTGAGCCGGGACGCCCGTCAGCCGCATCCGGCTTCGCTTCCATCTGCGGTCCCGGTACTCCACTTCAATCACGAAACTGCGCGTCACCTCTGTCTCCAGCCCCGGATGAGACAGGCAGCCTTCCCGGGCCTGGTAAGGGTCTTTCTGCATGACAATCACCGGATTGATCATCACCACAGGTTCGTCCAGAATCTTCACCGCCAGCATCTGGATGTTCTCGCCGATGATATCCGCCGCGATTCCTGCACACCCGGGATACGCCAGCATGGTATCCACCAGGTCCTGAACCAGTCGCAGATCCTTTTTCACGGCTTTCCGGGACGGCGCCGAGAGAATCTCCTGGTCCTGGCAGATGGTGCGGATCATGATCCTTTTCCCTCTTTCAGTGTGGTATCTGCTGTTGTCTTCATGTCTTTTTCTCCTTCACAGGGCCTGCGGCCGATACCCGCAGAGTTTCCGTTCTACAATACTGGCATGAAACTTCAACCAGGACTGTCTGCGCGGCAGAAGCTGAAACTCCTGCTGCCCTGTTTATTATATCTGATGGCAGGTCTTTGCTGTCTGCTCATTTCGGCCCGTTTCGCAGATGACTTCATTCTCGCCGCAGGAATCATGTCCCTGCTCTCTTCCCTGCCGTTTCTCATCCACGGTCTGCAGTGGCACCGCAACCTGGATCTGCTGGCAGCCATGCTGACGCTGGCGCTGGGACTGCTGTGCATCTTCATGAGAAGCAGGGGTGCTGAACTGATCGGGATTTTCTACAGTGTGTATCTTCTGGCCATCGGACTGGTGTTCCTGATCCAGGCCGCTCTGGACCACTTTGCTCTCAGCCGCCTGCTGCCGGGTGTGGCCTATGCAGCCGCAGGCATTCTCCTGCTGGTCTTCCACCGCCAGGATCCCCGGTTTGTGATGCTGGTCATCGGGGCGTACCTGCTACTGCAGGCCTGGCAGAACGGCGAAGAGCTGTTCTGTTTCAGCAATCCCTGGGACGCCCGCTACTGGAGCATGCGCCACTGGATGGCCCTGCCGGCGTTTGTCATTGGCATTTTCCCCAGTTTTGTGATCGGCCGCATTCAGGACCAGGCCATGAAACACCACCCGGCAAAGTTCGATGCCCGCAAAAATGATCAGACGGCGAACCTCAGGATCTGGATCCACACCGGAACCTACGGCGCCAGGCTCTATGGTCATATGACCTTCTCCCGGAACAACGTGATGTATTCCTACGGAGATTACGATTTGCCGGCGGAAAAGCTGTTCGGGACCATAGGTCCGGGGATCTTCTTCACGGTGAACGCCGAAGTCTACGCCAACAACTGCTGCATCGTGGAACACAGCCCGCTGTTTGAATACGGTCTGCATCTCACGGAAGAGCAGCTGGACCGGTTTGACGGCATGGCCCGGGGCATTTTCCGCCAGACCATCCCCTGGACCTGTCCCATGGAAGCCGCTCATGACGCCGGCAGGCCGGCAGCGCTGCAGGAATACGGAAAGATGTACGCCAACCGGCTGTGGTACCGCACGGGGGCCATGTTCCGGAAATACACCCGGGGTCCCTGGAAGTGGTATGCGCTGCTGGGAAACAACTGTTCGAATTTCGCCGCAGCCAAACTCAACGAACTGGGCCTGCATCTGCCGGTGTCTCATGGCATCGTATCCCCCGGGGAGTTCTACGAGGTGCTGGAAACGCTGTTTGAGGACCCGGATTCCTGTGTGATCACGCGGCGGTATCACACAGCGGATATTCCCGCTTCCCTGTTTGATGTCCCCGACTGATTTCATCCTGCTGTTCATGCCGATGGCGCCTGCGGCGCCTGACAGGGCGTGCAGGCGGACGGTGCCATCCGCTTTCTTCGGATGACAGATCATGCGCAAAAACCCGAAGCCGGCTGCTGATTCATGGAATCAGCGCACAGGCTCCGGGTTTTTTCTTTGCAGACTGGCAGCACAGATCAGCGCTGATCCCGTCTGGCCAGAATGGCGGGCATGATGAGATAGGACGCCACGAAAAGCAGCAGGCTGAAGATGGCCATGCCCTGCAGCATCGGCAGCTGCATGTTGATGTTCACACTGATGATGTCATTGCCAGCCATGGTGACTTCGCTGGAAATGTTCTGGCTCCAGAAGATGACCAGCGCAGCGGGAAGCAGGAAGGAAGCGAAGATCGTGATGAACTCCTGTCCCTTTTTAGCCATATAGGCCAGCGGAATCAGGGTGCCCGTGGCGCAGAACGTGATGATTGCCGCGATGCACAGATTGATCTGAAGGTCGTCGCCGGCAAGATCCAGGGGTTTCTGCTTCAGGGCACTGACCAGCGCCCAGATGGCCATGCCCAGCACAAATCCCAGCAGGGCGCTGACCATGGTCAGCTGGTACTTGGATTCCGTCAGCCGCTTCCGGGTGATGGGAAAGGTGGTGGACATGCGGGTCCAGCCCGTGGAGCGGTCGGAAATGATGGTGGTGGCTGCCTGCATGGCGAAATAAATCGGGAAAAAGGCGCTGATGCCCACAGCGGCGTCAAAGTAAATCATCAGACCGGTGACGATGCCGGCAATCAGCAGCAGAACCGGCCAGCTGGCCAGGATCTGATACAGGTCCTTGCGGTAGATGCCTTTCATCAGAGCGTTTCTCCTTTCGTGAACATCAGCACGATTTCATCCAGCGTGGCGGGCATCACCGCATAATCCGGATACCGCCGGGCAAACTGTTTCCTGTCGGCTACAAGCAGATCCGTAGCCAGGGGCTGGGTTCGTTTCCGCAGAACCAGGTCCCCGTCAATGAACTCCAGCTGATCCCGGGTGACCTGGGCCATGCCGTACGCATTCAGCAGCGTTTCCTTTTCTTCGGTGAATACGATGCGCCCGTCCTGAATGAACACGATGTAATCCGCGATTCTCTCCAGATCGGAGGTGATGTGGCTGGTCATGAGGATGGAATGCGTTTCATCCTGCATGAAGTCCAGCAGCAGATCCAGCATTTCTTCCCGCACCACCGGATCCAGACCGGCGGTGGCTTCGTCCAGAATCAGCAGACTGGCATCATGGCTCAGGGCCGCAGCCAGAGACAGCTTGGCTTTCATCCCCCGGGAGAACTTCTGGATTTTCTGATCTTCGGGAATCCCGCAGGTTTCCATCAGCTGTTTCCACCTGGTTCTGTCCCAGCCGGGCCAGATCCCGGCAAACGCCTTTTCCAGAGTTGCCGGAGTAAAAACCTCGGGAAACAGACAGGTGTCAAAAGCCGCTCCGATGCGGGCATGGGCCTGGATGACCTGGAAGGGGTTGATGCCGTAGACCGAGATTTCTCCGGTGTCGGGAATGTCCTGTCCCAGGATGCATTCCAGGGTAGTGCTTTTTCCCGACCCGTTCTCTCCGATGAGTCCCACCACCGATCCCTGGGGTACATCGAAGGTGATGTCCTGCAGGGAGAATTTCGGGAAATGCTTGCAGAGCTGTCTGACTGACAGAGCGGGTGTCATGATGATTCCTCCTTGTACATGAGTTCCAGTGCCGAAATCAGATCCGGCAGATCCATCCCGCAGTCCCGGGAGAGTCTGACGGCCTGTTCCAGCACAGATTCCAGTTCCTGCCGCCTGGTCTCCAGAAGAGTCTGGCGGGAAACCTGCGCGATCACCGTGCCCCGGCCCACCACGGATTCAATGTATCCCTGACGCTTGAGGTTTTCGTAGGCTTTCTGGACGGTGATGACACTCACCCGGAGTATCTTTGCCAGGGCGCGGATGCTGGGAATGGGCGTACCCGGCATAAGGGTACCGGAAATCACCCCTGCTCTGATCTGTTCTTCGATCTGTTCATAGATGGGGGTGTCCGAACCGGGTTTGAGAATAATTTCAAGATCCATGGTTTCTGTCCTTTTCCGCACCTGACCGGACATAATGTACAGGTGCTATATGCACATTATATACACCTGCCATCGGCTGTCAACGGCTGTCTGATCCGGGCACCTGACAGGTACCGGAGACATGGCCCGGATAAAATGAAGGAAAGATGAACAGCCAGGAGGTGATGTCATGCTGAAGAATCTGTTTTCTTTCCTGCTGGGATGCATCGTGGGAATCGTGATCATGGGATTCATCGTGTTCAGTCTGCAGTCTCAGGGCCGCATGGACATGATGCCGGTGATCATGCTGGTCTGCGTGCTGATCCTGGTGGTGATCGGCCTGATCGGCTGGTGGTGGATGAGCCGGAAAAACCAGCCCCGAAAAGCCAGATAGAACACTGTGCACAAAGCCGGTCCCGGACAGGACCGGCTTTGTGCGTACCGGCTGCATTGGTCTGTATCTGCGCATTCCTCTGAAAATCAGATATTTGCCCGGAAAACCACCGGATTTCCGGCTTTTTTGGCCATTGCAACCACCGGTTGTCGGATTTCCAGCTTTCGTTTTCTGTTCGGAAGAAGTTTCCTCAGGTATGATTTCGGTGACCGATCGGAACACACAGGAGGTTCATTCATGATATTTGCAGATAAAATCGTCACCCTGCGCAAGCGCAATGGCTGGTCTCAGGAAGACCTGGCTGCCCGGGTGAACGTATCAAGACAGGCTGTAGCCAAGTGGGAGGCTGCACAGTCTGTTCCTTCCCTGGATAAAATCATCCAGCTTTCCCAGATATTTGACGTGACCACGGATTACCTGCTCAAGGATGAAGAAGAGGAAATTGTCTTCACACAGGATACCCCGGATTGTGCAGTGCGGCATGTAAGCCTGCAGGAGGCCGGACAGTACCTGGACAGCCGGCCTGCTTCGGCTCTGATCAATGCACTGGGCGTGTCTCTGTGCATTCTGTCCCCGGTGACACTGCTGTGTCTGGGCGTGCTCTCGGAGTTCCATCTGTATGGAATGACGGAAAACACAGCGGGGGCCATCGGTCTGATCGTGCTGCTGGTCATGGTGGCTGCAGCGGTGGGCCTGTTCATCTGGAATGATCAGATTCACGGCAAGCCCTGGGAATTTCTGGAAAAAGACGATTTTGTGCTGGACTATGGCGTGCGGGGCATGGTGAAGGAACGCCAGGCTGCCCAGGCCCCCAGAAAACTGGCGCTGACCATCATCGGGGTCCTGCTGTTCGTTCTCTGCCCGATTCCGATCTTTGCGGCGATGTTCACCAGCCGGGAGCTGTACATGGGGCTGTCTGTCTGTGTGACGCTGGTGCTGGTGGCAGCCGGTGTCTGGCTGGTGATTGTGGCAGAAGGCCCCTCGGAGGCCATGGACCGGCTGCTGCAGGAAGGAGACTATGCCCCGGACAAGCGGAAACAGGACAAAGTCATGGCTCCTTTCTCCGCAGCGTTCTGGCTGGTGATTACCGGTATTTACCTGTTCTGGAGTTTCCAGACTGACAACTGGGATAAAACCTGGCTGATCTGGCCGGTGGCCGGGGTGCTGTTTGCTGCCATCCGGATCGTGGCGGATGCCATCATGAGCCGGCGAGAAACCCGGTAGCAGCAGAACTGAAATGAAACAGCAAATACCGGCGGAAGCTGTCTGATGACATTCAGATGCAGCTGCCGCCGGTTTCTGTATTCGTGAATCTGCCTTCCAGACCGAACGGAAACATCAAAGGAGCGGCCGCTGTCCCATCAGACAGCTGACCGCTCCTTTTCCGCATTCATATCAATGTAATGGTAACGCCTCAGGCATCAGCCCGGCGTCTGAGTGTGCAGGCTCAGCCTGCACACTCAGTGGCCGGATTTGCAGCTTTCACCAGGGCCTTGACCGCTTCCTCATCCGCCACATCGTAATCTCCTTCATGCGGAGCCGGCAGATAGGCATAGCTCACATCCTGGCCCACTGTGGTGGGATCCGGCTTGTAACCCCGGCAGGAGGCATGAAGCTGGTTCACCCCCGTCAGGCGCAGGATCTCATCGGCGTTGCCCGCATTGATGCCGCTGCCAGGCAGGATCTGAATCCGGTCTCCGTATCTGCGCTGCAGATCTGCGATGACCGGGGCACCCTGCAGGGCTTTCGACCGCTGGCCGCTGGTCAGGACCCGGTCCACCCCGGCATCCATCAGCACCTGCAGGGCTGCGTCCATATCCGGTGTCACGTCCACAGCCCGGTGGAACACCGCCGTGCCGTTGTGGCTGTGAATCAGATCCACCATTTTGCGAGTAGCCTGGGCGTCAATGGATCCGTCTTCCTTCAGAAATCCGAAAGCCAGACCATCGGCGCTGTTTGCCAGCAGGTTTTCGGCTTCCGCAAACATGATGTCCACTTCATCTGCGTTGTAGCAGAATCCGCCGGCGCGGGGGCGTACCATGGCAATGACTTCCAGACCGGTGTCAGCCTTGACTTTTTTCAGCACAGGGACCGTCGGGGTCAGTCCTCCCAGGGCGAAGGCCCCGTTGAGTTCCACCCGGTCGGCACCGCCCTGTTTCGCGGCGACACAGTCGGCATAGCTGCCGGCGCATACTTCAATTCTGTTTCTGTTCATTGTATCCTCACAATTCCCGGGTGGCGAGATCCGCCATGGCCAGGGCATAGATTTTCATGTTGGCCACCAGATCATCCACATCCATCCACTCATCCGGGAGATGGGCGATCCCTTTCTGGCCGGGGAAACTGGGGCCGAAGGGCACGATGTTGGGCATGCGCTTGGCGTAGGTGCCGCCGGTGGTGGTCACAGGTGTGCCGTCGAGTCCGGTGACAGTTTCGTAGGCCCACTGCAGGGAAGCGCAGAGCGGTCCTTCTTTTTTGAAGAACACCGGTTTCCAGTCGGAGACCAGCTTCGCCTGTGCGTCTTCCGGGAGGCTTTCCCGAAGGATATCCAGGATTTTCTGCGCGTTGGTGGCAGGGGGATAGCTGGCTGCAAACGTCAGCGTGTTTCCGCTCTGTTTCCAGTTTCTCAGCTGCAGGATGCCGAATTCCGGATCCCGGATGTCCAGTTTCAGGGATGCTTCATCGGGATGGGCTTCATGCCAGGCAGCTGCCTGTTCTTCGCCGGCAAACTGCAGTTCGTATACAGAGCGGCCGCGTTCGGCGTAGACCACCGGATACTTGCAGTCCGGAGTGAATCCCGCCACAGGGGGTTCCTTGACGGAGAGATACGCCGGGATGTCCTCCATGCCGGTTTCCTCGTTGGTGCCGAAGATGATCCAGACAGGGCGTTTCAGCCAGATGCCGCTGTCTTTGATGGCTTTCAAGGCGTACAGGCAGGAAATCACCGGTCCTTTGTTGTCCAGGGCACCCCGAGCGTGGATCCGGTTGTTCCGGATCTGCGGTTCGTAGGGCGGTGTGGTCCAGTTTCCTTCTGCCGGGACAACGTCCAGATGTCCCACAACACCGATGTAAGGTTCGCCGGCTGTGCCCTCGGGTTCGTATTTGGCGATGCCCGCCTGGTCCAGAACGGTCTCCGTGGCAAATCCCAGGGATTCGGCCAGTTTCAGGGTTTTGTCCAGGGCTTTTTTCGGTCCGGGACCATAGGGAGCCCCTTTGACAGGTTCTCCCCGTTCACTGTTGATGGAGAGGATGCCGAAGAGTCCCTCCAGCATCTCCGTTCTGCCGTTGTCTGCCAGCTGCAGCAGCTGGTCTGCGCAGGTCTTTTCCAGCATGATGACTTATTTCCGGACCAGGGGTGCAGTGCGGGTCTTCATGTAGTTGTCCATCCACTCGTCGCTGGCTTTTTCGAAGTACTGCTTGCCGTTTTCATCGAATTTCACCAGGAATACCGTGGGTTCCTGAGTTTCTGTGGCTACAGCGAAGGAGAATCCTTCGATGTTTGTGGCACAGCCCCATTCGCCTTTGCAGTTCATGGCCACCAGGGACAGGTCCCCGGCTTTGCCACGGCGGGCTTTCAGGACTTTGTCGAAATCCTGAACGGCTTTTTCACAGGCTTCCTGCGGGTGCAGGCCTTCTCCCATGAGGCGGACGATTTCATAGGACAGACAGCCTTTCATCAGGTCTTCGCCCAGTCCGGTGGCTGTGGCGCCGCCAATGGCGGAATCCACGTAGAAGCCGGATCCGGAAATCGGGGAGTCGCCTACACGGCCGGCGCGTTTCATGAACAGACCGGAGGTGCTGGTGGCAGCCACCATGGATCCCTGGGAATCCAGGTCCACCATCCCCACGGTGTCGTGGCCGGAGTACGGCTTCAGTTCCAGCTCCTGCACTTCCTTTTTGCGGTTGTGGTAGTGGATCTTTGCCCGTTCCGTGAGCATGTTCTTGCGCTCGAATCCCATCTTGTGGGCATATTTCTCGGCACCGGCGCCCACGAGCATGTTGTTGACAGGCTCCTTGGAGAGCATGCGGGCGATGGAAACCGGGTTGGCGAAATCCTTGATGGAAGCCACAGCGCCGATGGACAGATCATCACCGTCCATCCAGGCTGCATCCAGTTCCACTTCCATGTCTTCGTTGGGCAGTCCGCCGTAGCCTACACTCTTGTAGTATTCGAAGTCTTCCACAGCGCGGATGGCTGTTTCAATGGCATCCGAGGCAGTGGCGCCGTCCTTGAGCATGTGCTCAGCTTCCGTGATTCCTTCCAGCGCCATGCGCCAGGTTGCAATGATTCCGTACATAATCGTTGATCCTTTCTCCGGTCTGGTCTGCCGGTTTTTTTGTGTTCCGGGTGCCGGGGAGGCAGCCGGATGATCTATTTTTTCGGGGCGTGGCCCCGTTTCTGTCAAAAGAGAAGAGAGCTTGCGCTCTCTGTTGGACTGCCTTCGATGCAGGGGATCTGTCCGGCAGGCAGCAGGCCGCACGGTCTCCTTTTATCCGGATCCTGTCTTAGTAGCAGATCCGGGATTTCAGTTCTGCGGTGTCCTTGCCGTCAGCCATCTGACCGGCGAGCACACACAGGTTTTCCAGCGCTTCATTGAGCCCGGTTTCGCCTTTTTTGGGACCCTTCACGATTGCCACTTTGTCTTTGAAGGCGCTGATTGTATCGGCGTTTTCCTTGGACATGCAGGCAACAGCGGGAATGCCGGTGTTTTTCACAATGCTCTCGGCGGCGGCTGCAGCCATGGCAGCATAGTCGGCGTAGTTGAAGCAGGGACCGCAGATCACGGCATCTGCCTTCAGCTTGGCAGCCAGCGCAGTGATCTTCCGGATGATTTCCTCCGGGTTTTCGTTGTAGGTCCCGTTGCCGCAGTAGACGCAGGCAATGACTTTCTCATCGTTTTTCTTCAGAAAACGTTCCATCATCACAGCAGGGCCCACGACTTCCTTGGTCGCTTTCAGGGGCACCATTTTGTCGTCCTTGGTGCCGGCCCCTGCCTGGATCTGGTCGTATACCATCATGATTCGTTTCATCATCGTTCTCCTTGCAAGATTGTTTCAGAACCGTCCGTAAGTCAGAAGCCGGTCATGATGACCGGCTTCTTCCTTCGGACTGTCAATGCAGCCTCGAAGCCGCTTGTATGTCATACCGGATTTACCCGGTGATGCTCCCTTTCAGATGCACTGACCGGTGGTGTCCGCTGACTGTGTGAACACAGTCAGCAGATCACGGCCGGATCAGTGCATCACTGCCGATCAAAGGTCGTCCAGAGACAGCTCGTCCAGGTCGATTTCCTCTTCTTCGCCGGCTTCGGCAGCTTTCTGCTCTTCTTCCAGGTACTGCTTGTCCATGATCTTGATGAAGGGCAGGTAAACGAACATACCCAGGATCAGCAGACCGATCTGGAACAGGGCACCAACCCAGTTCGTGGACAGGAATCCGGAGAAGACAACCGGCATGGTCCAGGGAATGTTGATTCCGTTGCAGGGAGGGAACAGACCCATGGCCATGGCGAAGTAGGACAGCACGATGTTCATGGTCGGAACCAGAATGAACGGGATCAGGATCATGGGGTTCAGCACAACGGGCAGACCGAAGATGATCGGCTCGTTGATGCCGAAGATGCCCGGAACCAGAGACAGCTTGCCCAGTTCCTTGATCCGGCGGGATTTGCAGAACAGCAGCATGGCAATCAGCAGGGACAGTGTGGAGCCCGCACCGCCGAACGTGGCGAACAGGTCCTGGAACTGCTGGGAAATGATGTGCGCGCCGTTGGCAACGGTGTAGCCTTCCACACCCACTGCACGGTACAGGTCCAGGTTTTCCAGAGCCAGTGTCTGCAGAATCGGGTTGAATACCGCACCGACAACAGATCCGCCGTTGATGCCGAAGAACCAGAACAGGTGCAGGAAGATGTAGGCAACGATCATGGCACCCAGTGTGTCACCCAGACCCAGCAGCGGTGTCTGCAGGAACTTGAAGATGAAGTCAAAGGCGTTGGTGCCGCAGGCAGCGAAGATCAGGTTGATCAGGAAGAATGTCGTCATGACGATCGTGGCCGGAATCAGTGCCGAGAAGGACTGAACGACCGTGGGGGGAACACCGGCGGGCATTTTGATGACCCAGCCCTTGCGCTCAACCCAGCTGTACAGTTCAACGGAGCAGATCGCGGAAATGATGCCCACGAACAGACCCTTGGAACCCAGCCAGCCGAACTGCAGACCGCCGACTACAGCGTTGGCGCCTTCGGGAATGTTTACGGGAACACCGGTTGCATCCATCAGGCTGGAGATGTTCGCGGAGAACTGGAAGGGCATCAGGATGAACCATGCCATCAGAGCCACGGCAGCGCCGAAGATCGGTGTGGAACCTTCTTCACGGGCCATGGTGTAGCCAATGCCCATGGTGGCGAAGATTGCCATGATGGAGAATGTGGCATCAGAGCACTTGGAAAGCAGGGCTGCCAGGGAGAAATCCCCGATCATGCAGTTTTCCACGAAGTTCAGCCATCCATCGATCGGGAAGTTGGCCAGCAGCAGGAAGATGGATCCTGCAATCAGAAGGGGGGTGGATACCAGGAAGCCGTCACGGATCGCGATCAGAAACTTGTTCCGACCGATGGCGGAGGCCATGGGCATCAAGACTTTTTCAAGTTTGTCCATCATAAGATAGGTCTCTCTCTTTCCTTTTTCTTACTTCTTTCCCTGTGGGGAAACGCTTATTTGTTTTTTGCTTTCTTCATCAGAACGATGGCGGTCTTCAGAACCTTTTCACCGTTCATCATGCCGTAGTCGCCGGCATCGATCACCGCGATGGGGATGCCTTCCTTGCCGTACTTGTCTTCGGTTTCCTTCAGCATGTACTTGACCTGGGGGCCGAGAAGAATGCAGTCAGGGCGGTCATTGTCAATGATCTCTCCCAGCTTGTTGTGCGGGAATGCCTTGACAGACAGCGGCAGCTTGTGGCTGTCGGCACTTTGCTGCATGGCGTTGGCCAGCATGGAAGTGGACATGCCTGCCGAGCAGAACAGGTAGATCTTTTTCATATTGTGTCTCCTTTTCTTTATTTGTTCAGGACATCGTTCCTGATGACAAATCCATTGTAAGCGGCTTCATTTCACCGCGGCACGCAAGCGGTTTCCTACCGCTGGGAAGCAGCCGCTTCCAGAGCCTGCAGACGGCGGGCCTGGGCCAGGAAACGTTCTGCCATGATCTCCAGCGTCTCGCAGGACAGCAGCTGGTCTTCTGCGTGCATCAGCAGCAGCGTCACATCTGTCTTTTCGCCGGCGGCTTCCTTCTGGATCAGCCCGGCATGAACGCCGTGACCGGTCACCAGAAAGTTCTTTCCTTCGTCGATTTTGGCCTGGGCCGCATCAAAGTTGCCTGCATCCGCCTCCTGCATCGCTTCCACGAAGCTGCTTTTGGCCATGCCGGCGTTGGAAATCATCTGAAAGCAAATCAGTTCGAGGTTTTCCATGTGTTTGTTCTCCTTTGTCTTTTTCTGTATCAGATCATCTGGTCCGGACGGGTGTCTGCCACGGGGACAAGCACAGTGCCGGCCAGGTAATCGTGGATCATGCGCCGGCTTTTCGCCATGAGGGCGGCCAGCAGGCTTGCAATGGTGAGTGCCAGCGTTGCATACAGCAACACGCCGGTGAAGTTCAGTCCGGTGGATACGCTGACCATGTCCTGGAGCATGGCCGAGGCATTGTACAGCGTTCCTTCAATGAGAAGGACACCCACCACCTGCCGCAGCAGCAGGGTTTTCAGGTCCAGAGGCTGTCCGTCCTTGCGGGCAATGGCAATTCCCATCATCCGCTTGCCCGGAGTCTGTCCCGGGTGCACTTTCCAGGGGATCCAGACCATGTACCACAGAAACAGCAGCAGGCCCGCTGCCGCAGCAGCCAGCGCCGGGCCGTTTCCGGTGACAGACGCCAGCCGGAACACATTCACCTTTTCCATCTGGTCCAGATCCCGGGTGGCCATCATCCAGGTCAGGCACAGAGGCAGACTCAGACAGAGACCGGACAGAAACCAGTCCACCAGATAGGCCATGACACGCTTGCCGTCGTTGGCGGCACAGGGTTCATGGTCCAGAAAGGTCAGATATTTCAGTTTTCCGTACATCATTTTTCCTCCAGTATCGCCCGTACAAAGGCGTCATAGCCGTTCTTTTCCTTCAGCAGTCCGAACCGCAGGGGATCGCTGATGATCTGGATCCACCAGTCAAAGAAAATCCCCAGCAGTTCCCGGTCCTCATCCCGGATCGCCAGCAGCAGCACAAAATCCACCTGATGGTCTCCCCACGCCAGCGGATGATCCAGATGCGCCACGGCAATCGCAGACTCCCGGACCGTCACGTTCAGGGCATGAGGAAGCGCAAACCCCGCTGCAAAGGACGTGGGGGCATACCCCTCCCGCTCCAGTACCGCCTGGGCATATTCCGGGGGAATGCACCCGGCTTCTGTCAGCGGCTCGCACATTTTGCGGATGACCTCTTCACTGCTGGAGGCCTCCAGATTCTCCCGGAAAAATTCCGGTTTGATCAGCTGCCGCAGACGGTGCTGGAACACATCTTTCTGCCGTTCCTTGTCCAGCCGGTTGAGCTGCTGAAAGATCTGGCTTTCGTTTTCCTGAGAATAGAACACCGACAGCTGCACCGTGGGAATGGGCAGACTGTGGACCAGGGGCAGCGTGGTGAGAATCAGGTCGGGGTTCAGAGCGGCCACATGCTTCTGTTCAAAGGAATGAAGCACTTCGGTGATCTCCATTCTGTCCTGAAACTGGCTGCGGATCTTGTCCACCACCACGTTGCCCAGCGCCTGATCGCTGGGGAAAACCACCACAGCCCGGTATTTGCTCAGGCGGCGGTTCATGGTATAGGCCGCACCCAGATGCAGGGCCAGAAAGCCGATTTCATCCGGATCCAGCTGGATACCCAGCAGATCGTGAAGCTTCCGGGACGCCGTCACGCCCATGTCATAGATCAGGGGAAACCGCCAGCGAAGCTCCTCCAGATAGACGTTGTCCACCTGGGTGTTGTCCCGCAGCCGCAGGATCAGTCCCCGCAGATGCAGACACAGTCCTTCCCGCAGCTTGACGTTTCCTGTCATGTCCACACCATAGAGCTGCCGGACTTCTTCCAGCATGGCCAGTGTCAGATCATTGAGGGACACCTGCCGGCCGTTGACCGGAACCGTGTCGGCACTGTAGTAGCTTCCGCTTCCTTTTCCCATGAACAGCAGCGCCAGCTGGGTGATCTCCGGCTCCGGTGCCTGCACCTGGAAGCGCTGACCGATTTTTTCCCAGAACTGCCGCGCTGCTTCATACTGCGGTGTAGCCCGCAGATCTTCCAGGGCTTCCGCCCGTTCCATGGGATTGAAGTGCAGGACCCGAGTCAGGGCGATGCCCACGTGCATGAGCACCATGGACTGAGCCGTCTCCCGAATCTCGATCCCCTGATCCCGTTCGCACTGCTCCAGCAGATCCCGGATCTCGATGAGATCAAAGTCCGGATACAGGGCATTGAGCGTGTCCAGATTCAGGAAATTCTCCTCTGCTTCCTCTGACAGCAGCAGCTTGAAGAGCCGCCGCTTGGCGGATTCATCTCCGGCCAGCCGCAGCCGGTTGCGTCCGCTTTCCAGACGCAGATCCGAAGTATCCGCCAGCCAGCTGCGGATTGCCCGCAGGTCGCTTTCAATCGTGAACAGACTCACGCAGACTTTTTCCGGGAGATCATTGATATTGAGATCCCGGTTCCGGAGCAGCTGCTTGAGGATGTAGCTGCGGCGTTCATCCGGTGTCTGCGGAATCACCGGCTTGGTCCGTTCCACGGGTGCCTGCTGCTGAATCAGGTGATAGCCCAGCTGAAACGAAGATTCGATGACGGCGCCGCCGCAAGACGCATTGATAGTTTCCACATCGTTGCGGATTGTCCGGGTGCTGACACCCATGACCAGGGCAATGTCCTTGCCCTTCATCCACCCTCCGCTTTCCCGGAGAAGTTCAATGATTTTTTCCTGTCTCGCGTTCATCGCGCCGCCTCCTTGTGGTTTCAGTATAAAAGCGTTTCCATATCCGTTTCCTCAGACCGCTTTCCTAGCGCTGGGAAATTTCGTGAGTTTGTGGAAGCGCTGTCTCAGTATACTCAATGTCAGTGAGGTAATTTGAATGATTCTGGAAAAATTTCTGTCTCCACAGGGAATTCGTGACAAACGGCTCCGGTTTGCCGCGTCGCTGCTCATGATTGTCATCAGTTCTCTGCTGCAGACCTATGTCATACAGACCTTCATGGATCCCTGTGATCTGCTCTCCAGCGGCTTCACCGGTGTGGCGATCCTGCTCAGCCGGATCTCAGATCTCATGGGCTTCCATCTGTCCACTTCCCTGGGCATTCTGATGCTGAACATTCCCGCCGCGCTGTTCTGCGCCGGGAAGATCTCCAAGCGGTTCACCTTTCTTTCCTGCGTGCAGTTCTCCCTGACTTCCCTGTTCCTGGAAGTGCTGCATTTTCCGCCGCTTTTTGATGAAATGATCCTCAATGTGATCTTCGGCGGGTTCCTGTATGGATTTGTCTCGGTGATTGCCCTGAAAGCCGACGGTTCCACAGGGGGAACGGACTTCATTGCCATGTATGTCTCCGAACGGTATCACCGGGGCATCTGGGAATATGTCTTTGCTTTCAATGTGGTGATTCTGCTGATTTTCGGAAGCATGTTCGGCTGGGCAGCTGCCGGCTATTCCATTCTCTTCCAGTTCATCTCCACACAGACAATCTCGCGGTTCTACCACCGCTATTCTCAGATCCTGGTGGAAATCACCACAAAGGATCCGGAAACCGTTGCCAGTCAGTTCCAGACGTATTTCCGCCACGGCATGACGGTGATCCCGGCTTATGGCGGATACAGCCAGAAAAACTTCTTTCTGTGCAAATCCATCATCTCCAGCTATGAAGAACGGGAAGTCATTGAACGGATCCGGGAAGTGGACCCGGCGTGCATCACCTACACGCACAAAGTGGATCACTTCTACGGCCGGTTCTACAGACGCCCCATCGAGTAAAGCGTCTGTGGTGCCGATGCGAAAGTTACACAGACAAAGCAGCCGTCCATTTCCGAAACGGAGATGGACGGCTGCTTCTCTGTGTCTGAGGGGAAGCGCGGTATGTGAAGATGAAAGGATATGCCCGGAAGACGCCGCTGGCCGCCTGGTTCCAAAAGTCTGATTCGATTCTGCAAGAATTCCGATGCACGGCAGCGTAGGATGGGGGTATGAAGAAAACAATCAGCACGCTGCCATGGCCCGGCATCAGTGCGGAATGCTTCCGGGGAATTACCCAGTCCTTTCCGGCGCATTTTCACGAAGAGCTGGTCATCGGCCTGATGGAGGAAGGGACCAGAACACTGATCTGTGGCAGCAGCCGTATGGACATCCAGTCCGGGGACCTCTTCATGATTCCCTGCTGGTGCGCCCATGCCTGTTACTGTGCTGAAAACCATGTTTCCGGATGGCGGGTGCTGCGGGTGGATTCCGCCTGGCGGCCGGCCAGGATTCTGAACAGAAAGAGGAACCTGAGCCGGGAATTCCTCCGGCTGCATGACAGACTGATGAATGGCAGTGCAGATAGCAGGGAACTGTCAGACTTTCTGGCCAGATTCAAGGAGGCGGCAGGTACAGCTCCGGATGCTCCTGCCCCGGCGGCGCTGGATCTGGTGAAATCCCTGCAGACCTGCAGCTCACAGCGCATACACCTGTCTGATCTGCCGGCACTCTGCGGATACAGTGCTGCCAGTGCCCAGCGGATCCTGTCCGCCCATACCGGACTGAGTGTCCATCAGGCACTCACCTCTCTGCGGGTGCAGGACTCCCGGCGTCTGCTGGAAAATGGCCTGTCTTTGTCCCGGACAGCAATGGAAGCCGGCTTTGCGGATCAGCCGCATTTTACCAATCAGTTTGCGGCTGTCATGGGCATCACACCCGGTAAGTGGATCAGTCAAAGGAAGAAATAAAATGAAGGAAAAGTGTGTCATTGTCACAGACAGTACCTTGTCGCTGGGCCTGCAGGTGAATGCGGCAGCAATTCTGGGAATTTCGCTGGGAGCCAGAGCTGCCGAACCTATGAAGAGTACCTGTCCAGGCAGAAAAGCGCTGCCGGACAGGCGGCAGGAGTCCTTCTGGTGGGACCGGAGAAGAAAATCCGGAAACTCACCGGCAGTCTGCCGCTGCTGAAATGAACAAACCGGATCTCATCATACAGAAAGCGTCTCTGAATCAGGGCTCAGAGACGTTTTCTCATGCGGGCAGTGCATTTTACCGGAAATACACCGTCCGCTTGTTCACCGGCAGCCTGGCGGGCATGGCAGGATCAATGTCCGGATGTCCCAGAGAGACCACAGGACCCACCTGCTCGTTTTCCGGAATTTGCAGAAGCCGGCGCAGAGCTGCTTCATCCCGGATTCCCATAATCAAAGTGCCGAGTCCAAGATCCTCTGCCTGCAGACAGAAGTTCTCCAGGGCAAGACCCAGATCCAGCCAGCCCCAGCCATTGGCGCCTTCATTGGCGGGGTTGCCGTCATTTCCCCAGCCGGATTGCCCCTTCCGGAATGTCATCACAACCAGCACCGGGGCATTGCGGGTGTTGTTCACATTGAAGTCCGCCATGGCTTCCTGATCCAGCTGCGCCCGCAGAACCGGATTCTGAATCACATAAAACCGGGCTGTCTGGGAGTTTTTCCAGGAAGGTGCCAGCGTTGCTGCTTCCAGACAGGCCTGGATCTGCGCATCGCTCACCGGTTCGCCGGTGTATCGCCGGATGCTGCGGCGGGACTGGAGCACTTCATCAAATTTCATCTTTGGTTCCTCTCTTCTTTTCCTTATTTAAATTATAGCGGGACTGATGGGGAATATCGCTGTTTTCTGAACCCTGAGGAAAAAAGCCGGAAACATCATCATGTGTAACGTTCATATCCTGAAACAAAACTGCAGTTTTCGTTTCGGGTTATGAACGGTATTCGTGATATCTGCCGGATACATCACAGACTCTGAAGAGATTCTCTCTGCATCGGGGCAGTCCACAATCCTCTGAATCACCGGAAAAGCCGCGCAGAACGATGGTTGCTCTGCGCGGTTTTGAAATCAGTCCAGGTCTTCCCCATTGGAAGCAATGACTTTCCGATACCAGTGATAACTGTCCTTCACTCTTCTTTCCTTCGATCCGTTTCCTTCGTTATCCATATCCACATACACCATCCCATACCGTTTGGCCATTTCACCCGTGGACAGAGACACCAGATCAATGCAGCCCCAGCAGGTATATCCCATCAGATCCACGCCGTCGTCCGTGACGGCTTTTTTCATCTCGGCAATATGCTGTCTCATGTAGTCAATCCGGTAAGGATCATGGATGGATCCGTCTTTTTCCACCGTATCCGCTGCCCCCAGACCGTTTTCCACCACCATCAGCGGCATGCGATACCGCCCGTAGAGTTCATTGAGATACCACCGGAGTCCCCGGGGGTCAATCTGCCAGCCCCAATCGGAGGTTTTCAGATAGGGATTGGCTTTGGCTGCAGACATGTTGCCAGTGGCAGTTTCCCCTTCCTGCCGCCCGGCGCAGCCGCTCATATAATAGGAGAACGCCAGGAAATCCACGGTTCCCTCCCGGAGAATGCGGCTTTCTTCTTCGCTCAGGGTCTGTTCGATTCCCATCTCTCTGAACCAGGCACCGGTTTTGGGATGATACTCGCCGCGGCACATCACATCGGTGCAGAAGTAATTGCGGCGGTTCATGCTTTCCTGCGCCAGAAGTGCATCCTCCGGATGACATGTCAGCGGATAGACCGCATCAGCGGCAATCATGCCCCCGACTTTCAGCGCCGGATCAATGTCGTGGGCTGTTTTCACACTCAGGGCACTGGCCAGAAACTGATGATGCAGCGCATCATACCGTCTTTGCCGGGCCGCCTGGTCATCATCGGCCTGGAAGAGCATGCAGGCTGTCCTGGGAATCATGCCGGCTGACAGAATGTCTCCATAGCCATTGGAGAGCACGTTGATTTCATTGAATGTGATCCAGTATGGCACTTCGCTGTGAAACTCCTCAAACAGCGTAGTCGCATACTTGTGATACTGAGCGATCATATCCGGATTTGCCCAGCCGCCTCTGGCAGCGAGATACATGGGGACATCGTAATGAGATATGGTCACCAGCGGCTGAATCCCGTGATTCCGGAGTTCCCGAAATATCCGGTGGTAGAAATCCAGTCCCTGGCGGCTTGGCTGGCTGTCCATGGATTCCGGGAAAATCCGGGTCCAGGAAACCGACATCCGGTAGACTTTGAATCCCATCCCGGCCAGGAGCCGGATATCCTCCTGCCAGCGGCGGGCGAAATCACAGCTTTCATGACTGGGATAGTAGTGGCCCGGCACCCAGTCCGGTTCAAAAACCCGGGGTGTGGCCTTGTCGCCGCTTCCGACGTGATCCATCACGGACCCCTGTGTGCGGCTGCAGTCGAGTCCCCCTTCAAACTGACTGGCGGCGGTGGCACCTCCCCAGAGAAATCCTTCCGGAAAACTCATGCGGCACATCCTGCCTGCATGGCGGCTACGGCTTTTTCCAGTGTCAGAATCTTCCGTCCGGATTCAATGAGCTCCAGGGCCATCAGTTTGATGGTTTCACAGCTCATCATCTGGTCCTCGGCATGCATGAGCAGCAGCGGAATCTCAAAGGGATTGGCCGCACTTTCGCTGATCAGCGTCGCGTGCAGCCGGTGACCGGCCAGAAGCGTGTCATCCGCTTCTTTAATCAGGTCCTGCGCCTGGTCATAGTCGCCGGATTTGGCGGCTTCCAGCGCTTCCATGTAACAGCTTTTGGCTGTGCCGCTGCTGGCAATGATCTGACAGCTGATGATGTCCAGGTTTTCCATGACTATTTGCCTCCCATCAGTTTGCGGGCGAAGATGATGGCTTTTTTGCCGTCCAGCATTCCATAGGTGGACATGTCGATTGCATCCACCGGTTTGTCCGGGAACAGTTTCTTCACTTCGTTTTTCTTGTACCGGATCTGGGGGCCAAGAAGGATGACATCGGCATCAGCGGCAGCTGTGGGGGCTTCATCCACACTGTAGGCGTTGATGGAGTATTCCAGTTTGTTTTTTTCCGCGACTTCCCGCATTTTGGCGACCAGTGCACTGGTGGACATTCCCTGATTGCAGAGCAGTACGATTCGTTTCATTTCTTTTCTCCTTTTCTGTTTGTTTCTGTGAGTCAGTCTTCTTGTTTCGCTGTATTGAATGATGTGTCTGATAAGAGCGGCAGCTTTCCAGTCTGCCAGAGTGCAGGCTGATCCGCGCAGGCGGCAACCAGCGCATAAGAGGGGTTATCCTGGCTGAAACAGCGTCAGGACTTCTTCCGCCGTCTTTGCTGAATCCAGCTTTTTCAGCCAGCCTGTGTCAAACAGCTTTCCCATCAGCTCTTCGTTCAGGTCGTGGCTGCGTTTGAGGTCGGCTTTGGAATAGCTGACCAGGATGATGAATTTCACTTTGTTGTTCTGCCACTTCACCGGTTTTTTCAGCGTGCATACCGCCATGACCGTCATGGGGGTGCACAGGCTGCAGGCATGGGGCAGGGCCAGAGAGCTGCCTATGTCTGTGGCGGACAGTCGTTCCCGTTTCCAGACCTCCTGACCGAATTCCTCTGACAGGCCATGGAATCCGGAGATCCGGTCAATCAGGAAAGTCAGAATCTCTTTTCGGTTTCTGAATTCCTGCTGCAGGAAGATCAGCTCCGGTTTCAGAAACTGCGCCAGTCCCTGTCTGCCCGGAACCGGAATCGGCCTGAATCTGCACAAATCTTCGAACAGCAGAACCGGTACGGGGGACTGAACCGACAGCGGAACGGTGGTGATGATCATGTCATAGCTGCTCAGGTCTTCTGTCTTGAGACCCCTGAGACCTGTGAGCGTCATGTCTTCGCTGCCGACGTTGTACTCCTGTTCCACTTTCTTTTTCAACAGCAGAGAGGTGCTGGTTCCCGATCCGCAGACCACCAGGATCTTCTGCTGTCTCAGAGTCCGCCCGGATTCCAGGGCGGAAGCAAAGTGCAGGGCCAGATACCCGAGTTCATCGTCATTGCAGTCCAGTCCATACTGCTGCAGGATGCGCTCTTTCATGATCACCGCGCAGTCAAAGGCTTCCGGATACTGTTTGCGGATGGCGGAAAGCATGGGGTTTTCCAGGGTGGAGTGAAACTGCATCCGGGTCAGCATGCTTTCGGTGTGCATGGCCAGATACCGGGCAGTCTGAAGATCGTTTTGGAAGCTGATTCCCAGCTGTTCTCTGATGGCTGTGAACGTATCGTCCAGAAGCTGCTGCAGCCAGGTGCTGATGCGCACTTCGTTTGGGTGCAGAATGGCGGACTTGGCGAGCAGATGCATGGTCAGGTAATCCGCTTCGGAATCCGGAATGTCGAATTCCGAGTGCCTGCGCAGGACCTCAAGCATTTTTTCTGCAGCATCCATGCAGCTTTGTGTGCGTTCTGATTTCTCCGAAGCCATCTGACTGAGGCTGATCTCCGGGATCCGCTCCGCGACTTTTCCCTCCCGGATACGGCTGAGCGAAAACAGAATGTGCGTCAGCAGATTGTCTGCGGTTTCCGCGGGGATTTCAAATTCTTCCCGCTGCAGCACTGCAAAGAGTTCGTCCACCATCCGGTTCCAGGCCGGTTCCGTCAACCCGGCTTTGTCCAGGAAAACAGGCTGCACCGGTTTCCGCCGCATCATGTTGTGCGTCAGACAAAGCCGTCGGCTGCATTCGCTTCCCTCCACGATGAATCCCTTCTGCGGGATATAGCAGGCTTCCAGGTCATAGTCTTTCAGTGTTTCTCTGATTTTTCTGAACAGCCGGCTGGCGGAACTCATGGAGAGGTACAGTCTGCCGGCAAGATCTTCCAGCCGCAGCGGAGCTGTGGTTTCCAGCAGCAGTTCCAGCATTCTGGATTCATCGGACTGGTCCCCTTCCAGGAGATTCAGAGCCGCTGCCCGTTTCCGGTTTTCCGCATCCAGATAATAGCCATCCCGTCCGGAATCGATGAAACAGGGACAGTCCCGGCTCAGGTTCCATTCCGTGATGCAGTTGCGGACACTTTTTTCGGAAAACCCCGCTGCAAACGACAGCTCCCTGGCAGTCATGGTGCCGCCGGTCTGCATCAGCAGCTGCAGGATTTTTTGTGTTTTCGTATCCATGTATCTCCCTTCGAAGATCCGTCAGGCCGGATCGGGGAAGGAATCAGTCCAGCAGCAGATCGTCTTCCAGCTCCGCCGCCAGTTCCTGTTCCTCCTTCACTTTTTTGTCGTCGTAAATCTTGAAGAACGGGTAGTAGATGACCAGATCGATGAGAATCAGGACAATGGACCACACCAGACCGGTCCAGTTGCCGGCTGCAAACATGCCCAGGATGCCGACGGGATAATAGTTGTTCTGCATCGCACCGGTGGGAACCGCAAATCCCATGGTGTTGACCAGGGTTGTCAGCAGAAAGTTCACAGTGGGTGCCGCCAGGAAGGGGATTGCCATGGTGATGTTCATGACAATGGGTGTACCGAAAATCACCGGTTCGTTGATGTTGAAGATGGAAGTGGGCAGGGCAACTTTTCCCAGGGTCTTCAGATGCTGGGACTTTGCGAGAAAAGCCATCAGGATCACAAGTCCGAACGTGGCGCCGCTGCCTCCCATGTTCACAAAGTACATATAGAGCCATTCCGGATGAGGAGCCGGCAGGCCGTTGCCGAAGGCAACCATGTTTTCCGCCCACATGGCATTGGCAATGGTTCCCATGGCGACATACATCAGCATGGAACCGTGAATGCCGAACAGCCAGAGGACACAGCCAAGGATCAGGTACAGGAATGCGCCCCACCAGCCGCCGCCGATGCTTGTCAAAGGTGCCTGCAGCAGACCGTAAATCAGGTTCTGGGCGGTTCCATAGGCGGTATAGGAGCAGCCAACGCGGACTGCCATGAAAATCACGAAGACAACAGAGGCAGGAATCATGGTTTCAAACATGTTCGTGACGTTTTCCGGGACGGAAGCGGGCATTTTCAGCTTGAATCCCTTGTCGTCAAACCATACATAAATCCGGACGGAAATGATGCCCACGATCATGGCCAGGAAAATCCCTGTGGCTCCGAAAGAGGATACCTGCAAAGCGTTGGAGACGGTGGCCATGGCAGTTTCACCGTTTTCCAGAACCACCTGCATCTGCGAGGTGAACGGTGTCACCATCAGGAAGCTGCCCAGGGCAATGAGTGCGCCGTTGATGGGCTTTTTGCCGAATGATTTGGCCAGGAAATACCCGATTGCCAGAATCAGATACAGCGAAATCAGCTCTGATGTGATCAGGATCGGGAAGTTCAGGATTTCAAAGAGGCCGGTCTGTTCCAGAAATGCCGTGTAGCCTTCGCCAAGGGGCAGTGAACGGATCAGAGTGAAGAATGAAGCGCCGATGGTCAGCGCGGAAATTCCCATGAAGGAATCCATGAGGACTTTCACATAACGGTTGTTGGTGATTTTGTCTGTCATCGGAACGAGCTTCTCTTCCAGCCAGGCGGAGAAGCGGTCCAGGAATGCAGCGGGGTTGGATGTTCCCATTTCTTTGTTCCTCCTTATGGCTTCATTCTAGGTGACAGTGATTCTTCCCTCATTATCACAAATTGCCGTTGTAAGCGGTAAAAAAAACGGCTTCCATGAACTGGAATGCCGTTTCGGTTTCTGAAATCTGTTCTGTCAGGACTGTGCCTGCATACTACTCTTCGTCGATGCTGATCAGCTCATAGTCCCGGGTGCCGAAGCCCAGTTTTTCTGCCGCTTCAATGGTGTGACGTCCGTTCCGGGATTCCACCCGTTCCACAAAGTGGTCACGGCCGGGATCCTTGGAGTTGTACACCATGTCAATGCAGGCCTGGTCAATGGCAACAGGGTCTGTGGAGATCATGACACCGATGTCCTTCATGCAGGGATCCTCTGCCACGTGGCAGCAGTCGCAGTCCACGGACAGATTCTTGAGCACGTTGACGTACACGATGTTGTCCTTGAAAAATTTGTCCACGGATTCTGCCGCATCTGCCATGGCTTCCAGGAACTGGTCATGCTCGATTTCCTTTTCCCAGCAGTCCTTCATTTCTTTTGACTGACCAACGGAATGGATCCAGCATTTGCCGGCAGTGGAAGCCACGCCGATGGAAAGCTGCTTCAGCGCCCCGCCGAATCCGCCCATGGGGTGGCCCTTGAAGTGGGACAGCACCAGCATGGAGTTGTATTTGTCCAGATCCCTGCCGACGTAGTTTTCCCTGATGCGCAGTCCGTTGGGAATGTCCAGAACCAGGTCGGGGCCTGCAGCGTCCAGAATCTCCACGTTGAAGTTTTCGCTCCATCCGTGTTCCCGGAGGACCTGTTCGTGTTCCATGGTGTTGAACCGGTGACCGCCCATGTCGTGACCATAGGCTGTGTTGCACTCCACGACGGTGCCGTTGACTTTGTCCACCAGCGGCTTGACGAACTCCGGACGCAGGAAGTTCTGGTTGCCCCGTTCTCCGGTGTGCAGTTTCACTGCCACGTTGCCTTTGAGTTCCTTGCCCAGTCTGTCATACAGTTTGACCAGTGCGTCGCGGTTGGTGTCGCTTGTAAAATAAACCTTTGATTTTTCCATTGGAAATCCCTCTTCGTTCTTTCTGTCCTTTATTATACCGTTTTCATCAGACGCAGAACCATCACTTTCAGGCATGTCGACTTATGCCTGCCACGCCGTTTCATTCGCCCGCTGCATCCGCCCAGAACTTCAGCTGCTCCGGGTCGATGCGGCCATTGAGCAGTCTGCCTGGAACAAAGCGGATGTCCGGATATGCACGGATCAGAGCCTTTTCCGCTTTGGCAATTCCGCTGCCGCCGGATGTGGCAAAGGGAACCACGGCTGCTTTCTGCAGATCGGCATGATCCAGGAAGGTCTCCACAATCCGCGGTGCCAGTCCCCACCAGATGGGAAAGCCCAGGAAAATCTCATCATACCCGGATACATCCGGCTGCCTGACCAGCGCCGGACGGGATTTGGCATCGTTCATTTCTCTGGTGGACCGGCTGCCTTTGTCCGTCCAGTCCAGATCTGCTGCTGTATACAGTTCTGCCGGAACCAGTTCAATCAGATCCGCCTGCTCGGCTGCCGCCAGTTCCCGGGCTTTGTTCCGGGTCACACCGGATGCCGAATAATACACCACTGCTTTTTTCATGTTTTCCTCCCACTGCCTGCCGGCAGTTTTTTCACTGTTTCTGTCTGCCGTATGATATCCCATCCTCTGTGCGCAGCGGAGTCACCGGATATTCGTTTCGCAGATCCACGTCTGCAGCTCCTGTCCGGAGACGGATGCCGGCAGCCGTTTTCCAGACCTCCAGTCTGCATCCGGTTCCAGGTCTTTGAGCAGCTGTTCGCTCTCTTCAATGCCTGTGCCGCCGGATGTGCAGAACGGGATCACCGTTTTGCCTTTCAGATGACCGTCTGCCACATAGCTTCTGATGACCGCCGCCGGTTCACCCCACCAGATGGGATATCCCAGCCAGACGATCTGTGCCTCCTGCACCTGCGTTCCCGGATCCTGATACCCCGGCAGTTCCAGCGTCCCGTCGTGTTCCAGAGACACCCGGCTGTCCGCATCGGTATAATCCAGGTCCGCTTCCGTATACGCCTGCTCCGGTTCCAGTGCCACCAGAGGGGCTTCCAGTGTCTGTGCCAGCGTTCGGGCTGCTTGTTCTGTGTTGCCCGTGGCGGAAAAGTACAGCACCACCTGCTGCCCGGCTGTCCCGGCGCCATCCGTTGTGCTGTCTGGCGCTGCAGCTGACAGCGAAGACCGGGCCGGCTTTTGCCCGGCCTGCAGATTCCTGTCCTGTTTGTCCACATCAGATTTCCCTTTCCAGCCCATCTCGGACTGTTGCCTTTCACTTTCATTGTAGACAGCATTCCGCAGATGGCTAATGCTGATTTTTCATGGGAAACCATACCTGCAGGTTACCGTATGCCCGCTGCCGGCAGGTCCACAGGCATGGCAGCCCATACGGTATAAAAAAGACCAGTGTCATCCTTCCGGACTCACACCAGTCTCCAGCCTGCACGGCATCCCCTCCGGGAATCAGCGCTCCCGCAGGGATTTCTTTTTCATGTCCCCGAAAATCCGGAACGCGGTTTCCACCAGCAGGATTGCCAGGGCAATCATCCCGCAGATGCACAGAATCTCCGCCAGCCGGTCCATGGCCGCGATGCGGTCACCGTTGACAAATTCGCCCATCATCACGAACGTCAGCTTTCCCGGTACAAAAGGAACCAGAACCGGCGCATAGTACACCGCCACCGGCTTGTCCAGGATCCGGCCGAAGACTTCGCTGAGCACGCTGTAAACCAGACCGCTGACAAACGCCCGGACGTTGAGATCATCGAAGAATCCCATGGCAAACGCCGCCATGAAACCGATGAACCCCGCAATGAGAATGTCCTTTCCCCGTCCGTTGAACCGCACGGAACACATGGCGCACAGAATGGCAGCCCCGAAAGCTTTGATCAGAATCATGTTCATACGCGGCACACCCACATGGCAAGGCCGGTGCCGGCGGCGATGGACACCGCGATCAGACAGGCTTCAGCCGTGCGCTGCAGCCCTGCCTGGTAATTGGCATTGATGGTATCCCGGATGGCGTTGAAAATCAGCATCCCGGGCACCATCAGCGGGACATTGGCCACACAGCAGATCTCCGAGTTGATGGGCAGCCCCCAGCGGTGCAGCAGGGCGGGCACAGCGGTGATGAAGAAACTCGCGGCGATCAGCAGAAAGATCCGGTGGGCTTTGCTGGTGAGAATCCAGCCGGCGCCCAGACCCAGAAGAAAGATGATCAGCACATCATAGGGATCTCCGAAGAAAATCCCGAAACCCAGAGAACAGGCACCGGATGCCAGGATCCGGATCCAGCGGGGCCAGGGCCTGATTTTCTCGATCCGGTTCAGTTCCTGTTCCATCTGCTCCATGGTCATGCCAGGTGCCTGTTCGGCGAATTTGTGAATCGCTTCGATGCTGGTGATGTCATTGCTGGATTTCGTCACCTCGCAGATCCGGGTGATGATGTGGTGCTCGGCTTTGAAGGAGAAAAACAGCGAAGTGGGCGTGACAATGCACTCCGGTTTGCGGGCCCAGGGCTGAGTCAGGCAGATTTGCTTCATGGTATTGGATACACTGGTCACATCCCCGCCGCTTTGCAGAAACAGTTTGCCGGTGCGCATGACGATTTTCGCAAGCCGGCTGCTTTCATGAGGAGTCAATACAACCATCCTTTCCTCATCGTTCTGTCTTTGTCCGCATCCACAGACTTTGTCTGCATAAACACAGGACAAATCACCTTTACTGTATTCCTTCAGCTGACAGGAAACAAAAGTTATCCCCGGACATGTGACGCAGCAGGCAAAAGCGGGAAAGTCCGCCTGTGCTTTCTTTCCCGCCTTGCATTCATGATTCGGCTTGCATGCTGTCTGTATCTGTATCCTCCCCGGAATCTCCGGTTTCCGACACAGGGAGGCGGACCGTGAACACGGAGCCCTTGCCCGGTTCACTGTCCACGCTCACCGTCCCGCCATGCAGCCGGACGGCGTTCTTCACGATTGCCAGCCCCAGTCCGGTTCCGCCCAGCTGGCGGCTCCGGGACTTGTCCACCCGGTAGAACCGCTCGAAGATCCGCTCCTGATCCGCCGGCGCGATCCCCGGCCCATCGTCGCTGACAAGCAGCACCGCTTCTCCGGGATCCCTTCGCAGCGTCAGCTGCACATGGCTGTCCGGCGCACTGTATTTGATGGCGTTTTCCGTCAGATTGAACACCACGCTGCGCAGCAGCTGGGGATTTCCCCGCACCACCACCGGCGCATCCGGTTCCTGCACCGTCACAGACACCCGGGACCGGGACGCAGTTTCCTGCACATCTGCCTGCACCGAACCGATCAGGCCGTTCAGATTCACCGCCTCCCGCTTCACTTCCAGACCTTCATCCATCCGGGTCAGCGTCAGGATCTGATCCACCTGCGTGCTCATCCGCCTCGCCTCACGCAGGATCCGCTCAGCCATCCCCTGCACATCCTCCGGCCGGGCCAGTCCCTGGGCCATGAGCTCGGAATACCCGGAAATCGTCTGCAGCGGCGTCTTCAGTTCGTGGGACACATTCCCGGTGAATTCCTTGCGCATCCGCTCCATCTGCTGACGCTCCGTGACATCCAGCAGCAGGATTGATTCTCCCCGGAACTTCTCCCGGGCAATCACCGGCCCCGCCTGCACCAGCCACACCCGGTCTTCCACCGGCACCAGGGCATTCTGCGGCTGACCGGACTTTCGGGCTTTCCGGGCCAGGTCCACCACCGGTTCCAGCAGACACAGCCGGTCAAAGGGAAACTCCTTTCCGGCTCCGATCTCTGTCTGGATCTTCTGTGCTGCCCCCGGCGCCAGATCCAGCGCTGCAGCTGCCGCTTCATTCAGATACAGAATGTTCAGATCCTGATCCAGCAGCAGCAGACCTTCCTCGATCCCCGCCGCCACAGTATCAAACTCCGCCTGCTGCACCCGCAGCCGGCGCTTCTGCCTGTCCAGATCCCGGCGGTACCGGCTCAGCCGGTCCGCAATGGGCTTCATCTCCTCATAGATCTCCCCCTGCTCCGGATGATCCAGATCCAGGTTCTCCAGCGGACTCATGATCCGGTGCGACAGCCAGATCGCCAGCACCAGCGCTGCCAGCAGCGCACCGCAGAAAATCGAAATCAGCGGTGTGGCCACACCCATGAGCAGCGTCAGCACCGAGTAGCGGGAAACGGAAATCCGCAGCACATTGCCATCCGGCAGCTTCATGGCGGAATAAATCGCCTGTTCCGTCAGTGTCTCGGAGTATCGGGTGCTTTCTCCCCATCCCGTCTCCAGGGCCTCCTTCACCTCTTCCCGGTCCGCATGACTGGGCAGGGTATCCGAACCGGTACTGGAGTCATACAGCACGTTTCCCTTTGCGCTGATCAGACTCACCCGGTAATCCTCGTGATCCATATCCTCCAGAAACCGGAGCCCTTCCTGGTCATACCCCTGCGCCGCCAGTTCCAGACTGGAATGCAGCTGGTCTTTTTCCACACTGGAGAAATACTGAAACAGCGTGGAAAACGTCAGGATCATCGACGACAGAAACACCAGCGTGCAGACAGAGAAAATCGCATAGAATATCTTTTTTGTCATGGTTTGTCTTCCCTTTCAGCTGCTGCCTCCGGGCTGTTTCCGGCAGAGACATCCACTGTCTCCTCCTGGGACCGGTCAGAGCGCTCCAGCGCCTCCGGATTGAACCGGTATCCCGCACCGCGCACCGTTTCGATCCCCCGTCCGGCTTCCTTCAGCTTTCCCCGCAGCGTGTTCACATGCACGTCCACCGTCCTGGTTCCCCCGGCAAAATCCGTATCCCAGACCTTCATGAGCAGTTCATCCCGGGAAAACACCTTGCGCGGCGACCTGGTGAGCACCTTCAGCAAGTCGTATTCCTTCCGCGTCAGATTCACCCTCTGATCACCTGCCGTCACTTCATGCGCCGTCAGATCCAGACGGAGTCCCTCAAACTCCAGAATTCCGCCGGTTTCCCGGTTATCCTTTGTATGCCGGTTTACCCGCCGCAGCAGCGCACGGATCCGGGACATCATCTCTGCCATCCCGAACGGCTTGCTCAGATAGTCATCTGCACCCAGATCCAGCCCCGTCACAGTATCCGATTCCGCCGTCCTGGCTGTTTCCATGATCACCGGCAAATCCGCCGTCTCCGGATTCTGCCTCAGTTTCTGCAGAATCATCAGGCCATCCTGCTCCGGCATCATGATATCCAGCAGCACCAGATCCGGCCGGCGGTCTTTCACCGCCTCCAGCAGCGCTGTCCCGGTCTCAAATCCCTTCGCTTCGAAATCCGAAACCTGCAGTGTATACAGAATCAGTTCCCGAATCCCCTGGTCGTCCTCAGCAATGTAAATCAGCGGCATGTGAGTCTCCTTTCCGTGTCCATCATTCATTTTCAGTATACGTTGACCCGGTTAAATCCACGTCTGACATGTGTAAAGGTTGTGTAAAAGAATGTTGCCGATGGGTCTGCCGACCCTGCCGGGGCATAAACCAGCGGGCAGAAGGGCTTGTCTGGCAGGAGCATTGTCACAGAAAACGGATGGTGTTCTCCACCGGGAAACCCGGACAGCGGGCAGCAGGCTGTTCTGTACCTGACTGTTGTGCAGGAGAGGATGGTCAAAGTCAGATGGGCTGACAGCGATCCGGTGTCAGCTCTGCAGGGAATTCGAAAAAATGTCGCAGACAACCCCCGAAAACATTGGAATAATGTCGCATTTTACCTCCTGAAACCCGCGAAAAATGTAGCAGTTTACTCTCGAAAAGTGATGAAAAATGTAGCAGTATAGAGATGAGCCATGCAGCTGTCTGAAGCAGGCTGTCTGCAGATGCAGAGATGGAGGGCTGAATATGCTGAAGCGGAAAGTGTATGAAGAACTTGCAAGATGGAACAGAGAAGGCACCGGAACAGCTGCTTTCATCATGGGAGCCCGTCAGATTGGAAAATCCACGATTGCCCGGGAATTTGGCCGGAACTGCTTCCGGCAGTTTATAGAAATCAATTTCATTGATCAGCCTGAAATGAAATCCGCATTTCAGTGGGAAGGCGCCCGAAACATCCTGACAGCACTGACGGCACTCACGCATCAGACCATCCTTCCCGGTGAAACGCTGATTCTTCTGGATGAAATCCAGGAATGTCCAGAAGCCAGAACCGCCATCAAGTTTCTTGTGGAGGAAGGCAGCGCCCGGTACATTGAGACCGGATCACTTCTGGGGGTGAATCATCGGGAAATCAGGTCCTATCCAGTAGGGTACGAAACCATCATCCCCATGTATCCGCTGGATTTTGAAGAATTCTGCTGGGCCATGCATATTCCGAAGGAAACTCTGGACTATCTGCATGACTGCTTTGAAAAAAAACAGTCTGTTCTGGAACCGGTTCACCGTGAGATGCTGCAGATGTTTTATACCTATATGATCGTGGGCGGCATGCCGGCTGTCGTGCGTGACTACGTGCAGATTCCGGACCTTGCCGCCTGCAGCCGAACACAGAAAGACATCCTCCATCTGTACCGGACTGATATCGCCAGATATGCCAGAAGTACGGAAAAAAACAAAATCCGGGAGATTTTCGACAGCATTCCAGGTCAGCTGGACAGCAAAAACAGCCGCTTTGTTCTGTCCAGACTCAAAGAGGGAGCACGTCTGCAGAGGTACGAAAACAGCTTCCTGTGGCTGAGGGAAGCTGGTGTGGCTCTTCCCTGTTTCAATGTCTCGGCTCCGGTTTCGCCTCTTAAACTGAACGAAAAGCGGAGTCTGTTCAAATTGTTTCTGTGTGATACAGGTCTGCTGTGTGAGGCGAGTCTGGGAAACCTTCAGTACCCGCTCCTGAAAGGAGAGGTTGATATCAACGCCGGCAGCATTCTGGAAAATGTGTTTGCGCAGTCCATCGTCTCCAAAGACATGGATCTGTATTACTATGACCAGAAGAAATTCGGAGAACTCGACTTTGTCCTGCAGAACGGGAGAAACATTGACCTGTTTGAAATCAAATCCGGCAACGACTGGAAAAAGCATTCTTCCCTGACCAAAGCGATTCAGTCGGCTGAATGGGAATTTTCCGGAACCTTCGTTTTCTGCAAAGGAAACCTGGAACAGCAAGACAGCATCCTGTACCTGCCATTCTACATGATCATGTTCTATCAGCCCGAGCGCAGCCCGGAGTCTCTTCTCTGGAAACCGGAAATGAACGCTCTTATGTCATTCGGTCTGAAGCAGACCGACGAAATCTGACAGCCCCGGCATTGCGGCAGCCATCGGCATTGACCTGAAAAAAGGAGAATATCCGAATATTGTTGAGGTCGCTGAGCACCTCTAAAGTTTCTGAATCAAAA
>NZ_CAJUPA010000029.1 GCF_910588395.1 uncultured Faecalibaculum sp.
TATCATCCGGGGCAGCAATGAAATCAGGCAGCCCCAGCAGATACTCCGTCTGCTGATAAGTCTGTCCATCCGCTTCCTCCCGCTTTCCAAACTCCATTGCGCCGTGTTCGCTGGCGATTCCCAGATAGCCGTTTTCCTGGTTCAGTTTGATTTCATACCGCACAGACGCCGGTACAGTCCCGTTATTGGTGATGGTCAGTGTGTTGCCGTTGATAGGGCTGGATTTTTCAGTAGTGGAGTACTTGTACGGGTCGGAACAGTGAAACACGATTTTGCTGCCGTCTGCCTCAGCGCTGGAAGCGATAAAGTACTTATCCAGCTCATCCGCAAAGATGAGCTGTGCCTCCCTGGCTTTGAGAAGACTGTTCAGCTTGTTCATTCTGATTTGTCTTGCCTCCAGCATGGGAGCGCACAGCCGGTATTTGACTTCGATATCCCGGGCGCCGATTTCTGAATCAAGGTAAGTCGTACCGTCAATCCCCGGTATCTTCTTATCATTCACGTCATAGGACATAAGCTCACGGCCGGAGACTGAAATCACCTGGAATCCGGGGACTTGTGCCTCCAGCCATTTGCCATTGAATTTGATACTCAGCATTTCATCCTCCTGTGAGTTTTGCACGGATTGCAGCGTCAAGATTGTTTGCCTTCGCCACATCCGGAGCAATGAGCTTCCCAATCGTGCGCCTGTCCATGACCATCTGCGTTTCTGCGGTGTTTTTGGCAATGGTCGAGAGATACCCGTCAAAATCAACCGCTGTCAGCCTTTCCAGCACTGCGTCCATCTTCCGGCTCAGGCTGGCTATCTGCATCTGGTTGCCGACAACGATTCCCTGCTGCGCATCAATAGCAGACTGGATTGCCTGAGTCGTTGGACTCACAGCATTCCTTGCTGCATACCCCATATTCGCCTCGTTGGCAATTGGGTCAGCAGACGCGGACGCAAACAGCCCGGCAGGGTTTGCCAAACTCATGACACGATACAGCGGAGAATTGGATTGCACTGTCCTTTCTCCCTTGGTCTCGACGGTCTTGATTTCTTTCGTGACTTTGACGGTGTAGTTCTGGTTGGTCATGGATATGATCTTGTCAATCCATGCCTTCGCTCCTTCGTACGCCGCCTGTGCATAACCGGGAATCGGGCTGAATCCTCTTTGTACAGCGCCCGCGGAACTTGTCGCCATAGATCCGGCAGCCCCTGGTACAGAGGACCCGCCAAATCTTGAAGCTGTATCAGAAAGTACAGTGCCTGTCTTTCCAGGGATCTTCTGGACTCCCTCGCCATATTTGGATGCGGCTTTGCTTCCTTCCTGCCCGGCAGCGCTGGAAATCTTTCCGCCGTTGAATGCGGACGCTCCAGCAGAAGCGGCTTGAGTTGAGCCCTGCTGCACTCCCTGCGTTTGAGCATTAGAGTAAGCGTCTGCGTTCGATTTACCGGCAGCGCTGTACTCCGCCTGCCTGAGCAGGTTTTCTACAGACCCGTTTCCCAGTGCCTTTACGGCCTCATCAACACCAATAGCTCCAGAAGCGATGCCCTCAATCAATCCCGCCGGGATTTGATTACCTGCCAGGTTAGCATTAGCTACAGCCTGAGAAAACTGAATAAGGTTGTTTAGTGCAAAACTGGCCTCCTGCACCGTTCCACAGTTAGTCAGAATGCCGTTTGCCACAGATACAGGGATCGCACCCCCAATCATTCCGGACGAATCAACCATGCCATTCAAGACATCAAGATTAGCCATATACTGCAGGGCTGCCTGTGGCTGCGCGGAGCCATTTTGAATCCCTTCCGAGAGCTTTTGCGGTATCTGGATTCCTGCCTGTTCGGAGGCGTGTATCATCTCTTCGTACTTCGCCTGCATGGATGGACCGATGGCATCCAGCCCTCCATCAAGCTGCATAAGCGATTCCAGATGCATTCTGTTGGCTTCGACTCCATCAATTTGGAGCTCATTCATCCGTTGCCGGGCTTGAGCCTGCAGGTCTGTGGCGGCTGTCAGTTCTCTGGACTTAGCTTCACTCTCCGCTGTCCCTTTGGTCATGGCCGCATATTCTTTGGTCAGTCTGGTAACTTCACCGTTCGCGTAAGTCAAAGATTGTGAAGCAGCATCATATGCCATTTTCTGCTCCATCGCTGCTGCAGAAGTCTCTTCAAAGGCCTTCGCAAGTGCTTTTTGTCTTGCCGCTTCCTCTGCTGCCGCCACGTTTTCCCTGATTTTGTCCGTATTGTCAATCAAAGCTCCAGTTTCGTCTTTGATTTTTCCCGATGCTTCATCATAGGACCATCCCAGTTCTGGATAGATCCTGTTCAGCTCTTCGATGGCGCTCTTCAATCTTCCTTTTTCAACGGAGCTCAGATTTTCCTTGGATGTCAGATTGGTGATGGCGTCCGTCAGATATGAAGCATATTCAGCGTTCTTTTTATACTCAACCGCTGTGTTTTTTGCTGCTTCTGTATGCTTCTTGGCTGAGTTGGAGTATTCCTGAGACGATTCAATGAGCCGGCAATTGGCATCATAGATGGCATCTGTCTCTCTCTTCTGCTCAATGATATTGTCTTTCCAGGCGTTACCAGCCACCACAGCAATACCCAGAGCTGCGCCCATGGCTCCCAAAATAGCAAGGTACGATCCTGCAGGGCCTAACAGTCCTGCCCAGCTGAC
Source organism: uncultured Faecalibaculum sp. (assembly GCF_910588395.1). Classification (GTDB taxonomy): domain Bacteria; phylum Bacillota_I; class Bacilli_A; order Erysipelotrichales; family Erysipelotrichaceae; genus Faecalibaculum. The sequence continues at coordinate 2,664 of NZ_CAJUPA010000029.1, forward strand.
TGTGGCTTCACCATTAGCAGCTGCGGCTGTCAGAGCCTCTTTGGCATAACCTCCCATCGCTGCAGCTGTACGAGCTGTGGCTTTCTCTGTCTGGCCAAATATCTTGGCAATCTTACCAGCGGTGCCGCTCAGACCGAACATTGTCTCAATGACTTTCTGTCCGCCTGTTGCGACCAAAGAGATTCCTTTTGCTGCTGGAGCTGCAGCAGCACCCAGCAGCAGCATCTTAGCCACTGTGTCTTTGATGGGTGCCGGCAGTTCGGCAAACCACTTGGCCGCATCCTTTACCATGACGGCAATGTCTTTCAGCGTCGGAGCAAAGGATTCTCCCAGACTTGCGCCGGCCTGCTTGATGGCTTCCAGTGCCTGCAGCAGAGCTGTCTTTGTGGTTCCGTATCTCTTTTCGGCTTCGGTCATCATAGCCGTGTTGGATTCCCACGCACTGTCTGCTCTGGCCAGCGCATCGGTGTACAGATCAGTGGACTGCGCCAGTGCGCCGGTGGCATTGGACATCCGGATCTCTTCAATGCCCAGCTCGGCCAGTTTGCCGGTCACGTCTCCGCTCTTACCAATACCTTCCAGGAATGTGGCAAACGCAGAGCCGGCGTCATCGCGCCACGCCTGAGCAAACTGTTCCGCGGTCATTCCTGCTGTGGCAGCGAAATCCTCCAGACCTTCGCCGCCCTTGGAAACAGACTGCTGGATTTCTTTGATGAGCTTTGACATGGAACCGCCGCCCTCGGCAGCCTTGATACCCATGGAACCAAGAGCAGTTGCCAGCGCCATGACCTGCGGTGTACTCATTCCAACCTGCCGGCCAGCTGTTGCCAGCCTTTGAGTCATCTGAACGATGTCTGCCTCAGTCGTGGCGAAGTTGTTGCCCAGATCTACTACAGTAGAGCCGAATCTCTCATAGTAATCTGCCGTTCTGTCGCTGGCATCCACCATGATATTGGCAATCTGTGCCAGGGACTGAGCTGCTTCCTCGCCAGCGATATTTGTTGTATCTCCCAGCATCGCAACGGTTTCGGTAAACGTCAGCATGGAGTCTGTGGCGACACCCATCTGGCCGCCCAATTCTGCAAATCCCGCCAGCTGCTCATAGCTTGATGCAGTGTTCAATGCAAGGTCTTTCAGCCCCGAGTTCAAGGCTTCCATCTGCTCGGGCGTACCGTCAACCGTCTTGGTGACGCCTACCCAGGCATCTTCAAAAGCCACTGTCTGAGCCGTTGCTGCAGCAATGACCCCTGCGCTAAGCAAAGAAATAGGTTTCAGCTTCTGATAGGCTTTTTCCGCAGCCGTGGCAACGTTACCCAGGTGCTGATGGAAAGCCATCATGTGAGTTCCGCAAGTCAGGACAGAAGATCCGACTGCATCCAGCTTGCTATGCAGGATGGCCAGCTCAGATTCCAGATACTGGACGTTCTGGGCGGCAGCTTGGGTTCGTGAGTCGAACTCACCGAATGCTGCCAGATTCTCCTGATAGGTCGCTCTGGTAGCATCCAGCGCCTGCCTGTAAGCCTGCTCCTGTTTGAGCAGATTTGCGTATTTAGTCTGCAGCAATCCTTGCTTCTGAATGAACAGCTCGATCCCGGTACCCTTGCTGTTGAAGCTGGACTTCATAGCCTTGCCTACTTTGCTCAGCTCCTTGTCCAGCCCCTGGGTTTCTGCCTTTATCTTGCGAAGGGTTTTCTCAAAGCCTGACCCATCACCGTTGATTTCAATTGTTATACCTTTTGTGTCGTAGGCCATGATTTTCCTCCCTAGAATGCATCAAAGTCCGCCTGTGTTGCTTTGCGGACCTTCGGTTTCTTTTCCTGCTCTCTGACTCTGCGGTTCAGATTCGCCTGAGCTGTCAGCAGGTCCACCAGATATCCGGGATCCATTTCGTCAATCTCGGCCAGTGAATAGCCAGCTTGTCGTGCAATGACGATGACAGAACTCCATGGGACTACTTTTTTTTATCTTCGTCTTCCTCCGTTGTGTCTTCCGACTCTACCAGAGGGACGTTACCTACCATGTGGTGGTAAACCATCGTTGCTGCCAGCAGGAACCCCTGATAGTCCTCAACGGTATCTACCCAGTCTGCGGGCAGTGGTATATTTGGATTTTCGGCAGCAATAGCTGCCCATGTCAGTTCTTCCAGATTCTGAGCGCCAATGACTTTCATGGAGACGGACGCAAGAACAGCCGGGTTGCTGATATCCAGCAGATTGTCTTTTTGCGCCCGAGCAACTTCCGAAAAAAAAGCGGCTGAAATTTTGGACAGAGTTTCAAAGATATCTTTATGAAACTGTTCCCGGTACAGTCTGGCTGTCTTGCCGGTATAACGGGCAGGGATTTGTTTGTCGTCGATGGTGACGTTGAACCTCATGTTTTTGCTCCTTATCTATATAGAAAAGAAGAGCCGGGAATTCCGGCTCTGTTTTTGGCTAGTCAGCGGGAGTGCTGGGCAGCTTGACGGCAGAAAAGAATGTGTCATAAGACGCAGCACCCTGCGGGGCTTTTGCCTTCGTGATCTGTTTGCCGTTGTGCTCAATGGGGATTGCTGTGTAGGAAATGGTGGCGGTTGTCGGTTCAATGGACTCACCCTTGGTGTTGCGCTCTTCGCTTCCGCGTCCAAAGGTCACGTCATACATGACATGCCGCTGGTTCTTCGCGTCACCACGGCACTGGAACAGCAGCGCTCCCTCTTTGGGCAGTACATCCGCCCGTTCAACCAGCAGCCCTGTGGTTTCGTCAACTTCGTCACCGAACAGCAGCGTCCGGATCTGGTCGGTCATTCGGATGAATGTCAGTTCTCCGGTATATCCGTTGTTGGTTGTGGTTGTGAAGTAGGCGATATCGTCAGCATAGAACGTGTTACTTTCGCCCTGGGGTTCGGCTGTCAGCGCCTGGATTCCCACCAGAGCAACGGGTGTTTTGTAGTCATAGGTTACAGATCCGTCTGTCCCTACGGTCTTAGTCAGCAGTGCGAAAGAGGCCTGAGACAGACCATATTCGATTTTGTTTGTATCAGTTACAGTCGGCATATTGCCCTCCTATTCTTAAAACTTGATGTTCTTGAGGATGTTCTGAGCCACATGAGCGTCTGCATATTCCTCGCCGGTCTTCCAGTGCTTGAAAGCTGCTGTCATTACGCCCGGCTTGTTCCACAGATGATGCCCTTTTTCCAGCAGATGTGTGAGTGAGTACTCATGCCCGCTGGCATGAATCTGTGCTTCACAGGTTATCCCCCTGGTATTGAACCGATAGGTGATTGCCTTTCGGTACTTGGGGCCTCGCCCGGTGCTTGTGTCGGAGTATCCGCCGCTCTCCCGAGTGATTTTTGCAGTCTCCTTGGCAGTCTCCTTAACGCCGGCGTTTACACCCATACGCACATCTGTTGTCACATTGTCCAGTATCTTCCGGAGTGCTTCTCCAGCCTGTTCCATGGAGACAACGATGTGATTTCCGTATCCGTGACGGTCAGCCAAGCATAACCACCACCCACTCCTGGCAATAGACTTTCTCTGTCTTCACGTATTCGTCCGTGATTTTCGCAAAGCCTATTTCCAGAGATTCAAAAAGTGCCTCAATGGTATCTTCCAGTACAAAGTCTTTGTGATCTGTCACCAGCCTGACAACGTACTTTTCGATTTCGATATAACGTTTATCGTCTGCCCAGTAGGACTCTCCGGGGATTTCTCCGTAGTTGCCGTATGGCAGATGCTCTGGCCGACTTTCATAGCCGCCATAGATAAACCACTGTTTGCCCAGGATATTCTGCATCCCCTCGACTAAGTCAGTTCTGCCTGCCATGTCCCTGCATCCTTTCTCAGATAAAGCTCCACATCGTCACCGTCTACGTAGGTCCGATATACGGAGTATTCAACGCCTTCGTATTCAACACTCAGCTCTCCGTCATAATCACCGTAGAAGATGGTGATTTTCCATGCTGGCTTGATACCCGCCTGGAATGCAGCGTATGTATCCCGCATGTACAGGCTGGAGACTTTGCAGAACACTTCATTGCGCCGGACGGTCTCGCCAGTCACAACACCGTTTTCATCGGTCTCTACCGACTTCTTCAGCAGCACACACTCAGATTCACAGATGGTCGTTTCCCGGGTATATTCATACGGCATCAGTTGTACCTCCTGCCGTCCAGATACATCTGCCTCAGCGTATCGTTGTACATGCGCTGCCAGATATCTTTAGGCCCCGGATCAGAGTTACCAAAGTATCCTTTGGTTTTCAGGATGCACAGGTGAGCGACTTTGTCGATATCCTCAAGGGAAATGGACAGGCGGTCAAGGTCATCCAGGACCGCCTTGATGTACATTTCCAGCTCGCTGTCATACAGCGTGGAGGCCTTGATTCTCATCGCCGCTTTGACTTTCGGCAGGATGTCTTTTACCTCCATCATTCATCACCTCAGGAACCGACTGCGGGTTTGGCAACCTTCTTGATCTGGTAAATCAGATCAGGGCGCAGCACCTTGCCATCGTTGATTACCAGCGCCTTGGTGACTTCCTCGTTCTTGTCGTGGTCCATGTAGCGGACGGTGGAGAACTGCATGTTGGAGTTGATGGCATACGCCTCGCCCGGTACCCACAGAACAGCGAACACCTTGCCTGCAGTCGCAGTATCAAAGTCGGGCAGCAGTTCCGGTTCCACCAGAGTTACGCCGTGACCCTTGATGCGAGCGTCTACCCAGCCATCAACCGGGTTGATTGTCTCGGTGTAAACAGGACGGTTGTTGTCGTCCGCCAGAGTCATGATGTTACCTTCAAAGGTTCCGTTACTCATGATGTACTCATAGGGCTTGTTCTTCATACCCAGCGGGATCTTTGCCATGATCTTCTTCTGGAAGGTCTTCCAATCCTTCATCTCGTCCTCGTTGATTTCGATGGTCTTGATGCCGGTCTTGGTCAGGATGCCTTCCAGCTGTCCGTTCGCCGGTACACCTGTCACGATTTCTCCGTCCATAGCTTTGACATATGCCTCAGCGATGACTTTGGCCAGCTCGGTTTCAAATGCCGGAACAGTCAGAACAGTCTGCAGCAGTGTACGGGACAGCCGGATTTCCCCAATGTTGTACTTGAACATGATAGATCCGGTGATGCCGCCCGGGTTCTGCCGGTCAGAAACTGTAGTCTCTGTAATGCGTTTGAAGGTAGCGGTGAAGCTGCCAATCGGATACTCAACGGCACCCTGCAGGTTCAGGTGCTTGACCTTTCCATACAGCCGTCCATGGATCTTCTTCACTTCCTGGATGATTTTCTGCTGTACGGTTTTCGGAATCATAACGCCCAGGTTCGTAGATACACCAACCGCATCAGCTCGTTTCAGGACGCCGGCTTCCGATGCTTTTCCGGAAATGACATAGTCCATGAAGGCTTTACGTTCCACCATGTCATCATCTTCCTGCTTGGAAGTGATGGTCTTTTCCGGAACTACGATGCCCTCGTTCAGGCGACTCATCAGGTTTTTGCGTTTCAGTTCCTTTTCTTCGGCTGCTGTTTTCAGTTCAGCCTTGCGGGCCAGCAGCTCATCAGTTTCAGTATTCAGCGCGTCCAGATCTGCATCGTCCTTTTCCATCTCGGTCTGGATTTCAGCCAGTCGGGCAATGACCTGTTCAGCAGTTGCTGTTTTAATGTTTTCCATATATTTACCTCTCTGTATTCACTTTCAGCTTGAGCGCCAGACGCTTCCGCTTGCGCTCGTTGTCGAATTCGTTGACCTTGCGGGCAATGATTTCCGTGTGGTTGTTTGCGGGGATAGAAACCGCAGACACATCAATCAGCTTGGAAACCCGCTCAATCGTCTGAGTCTCGCCGTCAAAGGATGTAGCTGCCCGGCAGCGGATGGACATCTGGGTTATGTTTCCAGCCTGGATGTCTTCATACAGCTGTCTGGCCCGGCTTGTTCTGGACAGGTCAGCCCAGATAAACAGGCCGTGGTCGTCCACTTCGATGCCCAGAGAACCGTTGCCTGTGCGGGCATAGACAAACTGATCATGGTCAAACTGGAAGAGAACGTCACTCATATCCGCATGGTCAAATGCGTCTCTGGCGACTTCTTCATAGATCTTCCGGCCATCCCGTTCCATCAGCACATACTTGTCAAATGTGCTGGCATATCCTTCGACATAGTAATCAGACTCGATCCTTTTCTTTGTCTCGGAGTTCACGGGCAGGAATGTCAGACTTCGCTGCATCACTTCCTGCGTCACTTCCTGTGTCATCGTTTTCCTCCTTTCTCTCACTCTTTGCGGGAGTACCTTCCTGCCGGTACTCGCCACGGATGTATCTGTGTGCACCTTCGCCATTTGGCAGCGGTGGCAGGTTTAGGATGTCCAGACTGGAATCCATGGTTGCCATGCCCCTGTCATAGGTTCCAAATGCAACGTCAATTCGGGATTTAATGCTGGCGTACTGCAGGCGGTTGGAAGCCATTTCCACAGCGTTGCCGTCCATGATCTGATTCCTGGAGAAAACGACTTTTGTCAGGACCTCGCCGATTTGAATCAGGATGGGTTCAATCCGTGACTGATAGAAGCCGTTCCACTCGTCTTCCGTGTAGGCATTTTGCAACAGCTTTTCTCCAACTCCCCAGTAGCTGTAGGCCATATTTTCCATCTGCTTGATGTCATCCGGTGACATGATGTTGGTCTCTTTAGACACCTGGTCCATCCGGTCGTATCGGTTGTCATACAGGAACGTCCCTGTACTGTTCCCTTTCAGGTTCAGCCGATTGAGCCTGTCCTGCTCTTCCTTCAACGCATCATCGTCAAGAATGGGGGCATTCAGTCGTCCGATCCACTGAATGGGTGACTCACTGGCTGCCAGCTTTTCCATGGATTTGTCAATGTCCTGCTCGTACAGGGCGGCAACCTTATGGAATGGAGCATTGCTTTCGCCCATCAGCGTTGACTTGTTCTGCATCGTCCGGAGATGCCCGCACAGTTCATACTCAATGATCTGCTTCTGCCCGTCTCCGGTTTCGTACTTGAGCCACAGCTGTCCGTACACATCCACGATTTCGCAGGAGTCAGGGCTGGCAGCCCACAGGCCGGAAGTCTTGCCGAATTCATCCAGGATCGGGATGACATAGGCGTTGTTCTCTGCCAGCAGGATGGTCACCAGCTGGTAAATGAACTGACTTGCCGTCTGGTACGGGTTCGGGTATTTACTCACGAAGTACTCCACCCGCTTGTTGGGCTTTGTAAGCGCCGGTGTCGCTTTGGAGCACTCAGTAGCTATCTTGTTGATGCAGGCCCTAGCCAGTGCCAGCTCGTAGATATCCTTGCTCAGATACTTGTTGCCGGTCAGGTCTATCTGTATCTGCCCGCTCAGCATCTGCATCAGGTATCCCGGAAGTGTGACCCGCACGCCGTATGGCGCCTGCTCACCAGGAGCGGGATCTCGGTTCCTTCGGTGTCGGAACATATTTGTCAGGAAGTTATTCACGTTTCTTGTTACCCTCCAAAAGCCATTTGTACTGGTCGTTGTATTTAGACTTGACAGTCAGCGCATCAATGAGTGCTGCCATACCGTCAATGTGTTTCGTTGCGCTTATCTTGAGCATCCGCATGCGCTTGCCGTCCGCTTCCCGTTTGATCGCGGTGTTGCGGATGTGGCTTTGCAGCAGCCCGTTTGTACCTGTCTGGATAAGCCCCTGCATGATGAGACCTTCAAACTCTGTCAGGATGGGCGTCAGGTTCGTGCCCTGGTTCACGTCATCCATCAGGAACCCCTGCTGTTTCATCTCGTCCACAAAGTAGGTTGAACTGTACCGGTCATAACCGACAACAAGGACATTCAGCTTGTATTCCTTGCGTATATCCACAAACCATCTGGTCACGTCCTTGTAATCCACGAATTTATCCCCGGAAAGGCTTAGAAAACCATAGGAGACCATCGCCGAGTAGTCCACGTTGTCCCGGTCCGTAAGCTCTTTGAGTCTGCCCGCCGGTATCCAGAAGTGCGAATATACGTAATTGACACCCTCGAAGTTGATGACGACACAGGCACTGGTCAGGTCGGTCGTCTGAGACAGGTCCACACCGCCAACACACGCCATCCTTCGGAAGTCTTCCGGCTTGATGACATCACCCTGGGAAAGCCTGATTGCTTCCTGCGGGATCCATGCGGCAATCGTGTTCATCTTGATATTGCAGTACTTGCAGATAAATTCGTTTTTGTAACTGGGGCTTGCGTGAGCCTTGCGGATTTCCTTTTTCAGGTTCTTTTCGAAGAAGGAAACGCCCAGGTTCGGCAAAGCTTTTTTCAGTTCCTGAACGTCGTCCCATTTCTGGATGTCATCAATCATGAACAGGAACGGCAGCAGGTTCTCTTCTTCGGAAGTCCCCAGCAGTACGGAGGTGCATCTGGGGAATAGTTCGTCATACAGTCCGCCATCAACGATGTTTGCGGTTGAACACGCAAGGTTGATTGGATCGTGCCGTCCGCCCTGGGCAGACAGCATAACGTTCCACATGTCTACAGCTTTGGTTCCTTCCCATGCAGCAAATTCATCGAAGCAGGCGAAGTACGGGTTGAAACCATCGGACTTTTTGGAGTTGAAGGCCAGTGGCGAAATCTTCGTGTTGGTCTTTGCGATGTAAAAATCAGACCGGCGTTTCTTCCCCAGCTTTGACGCTGTTTTGTTCTTGCCGATCATCAGCAGCGTCTGGTCATAGATGATGTTCGCCTGCTGCAGCTTCGGAGCAAGGTTATACAGCTGCATACCAAGCTCTTTTTCTGTGTAGGCGATGGTCATCTCCAGAGCGGCAGCGAAGGTTGATTTCCCCTGCTTCCGCCCGATGATGAGCACGATTTCTGTGAAGTGCCGGTATCCGTCATCGTCCACCAGTCCGAAGATGCAGGCCACGATATATTTCTGCCACGTCTCCAGCAGGAAGGGGCCAGAGCGTCCTTCCACGTATCTGCACTGTGTTTCGATGAATCGGATTTTCACCTCAGCTTTCAGTGGATCATAGAAACAAACACCTTCCGTCAGGCATTTCTCCACATACTGGATGTTCAGCTGCATCCATTGGCCTATGACGTATTTGCCGTCCGCTATGTCCTGCTTGAACTCCTGCAGATAGGTAAACTCCTCAAGTGGCGAATTCTTCAAAGTCATCACTCTCCGTATCCAGAGAGATGTTCAGCTTCTTTGCGGACGATGGGGTCAGCCCGAGTTCTTTCAGGTACTTCAGGATCTGTTCCCCGTACTGCAGGTTGTTCAGGTAAGCGGGATGCTTGCTGATGTTGGTTGCACCGGCCTTGTTTGTGTAAGGGATGAACTGTGCGAAGTTATCCGTTTCTTCCCACTGCTGCAGGTTCAAATCCCGCATGTGGTAGATCATGGCCAGCTGCTCTATCTGCTGGTCAAATTGAGGGCGATAGATCCCGAGCTCAGTCATCGCCTTGACTACGAGTTTCTTGTAGTACTCTTTCGTTTTCGCTTTCACAGTATCAGCCTCCCTTCCATGTCAAATTTCACCTTTTCATTGCCGCTGTGTTCTTCGCCGTGGCACTTCCTGCACAGGCTTTCCAGATTCTCCTCTCCAAACAGGATGTTCTGGTCATACTGGTTATCCTCTGTGATGTGTTCTTTGTGGTGCACCAGCTCCGCCGGAGTATACAGTCCCTTTGCCAGGCACCTTTCACAGAGCGGATGCGCCTGCCGGTACGTCTTTGACCTGTGTTTCCACGCTTTCGATTTGTAGAACTTCAGGGCAAAGTTGCGGGCGCCTCTCATTCCTGGACCAGGTGGAGCGTTTTGTTGTGGATGATGAGTTTTATTTTGCTCTTCTCTACATCCTGCTGTGTCGTGTACCCAACACGAAACTTCACTTTTTGATTTCCGACATTAAACTCTGCAATGTCTTTCCACCTCATATCCGATTCTTTTCCGTACGCCATACCTGACTCCTTTCTGAGCAAACAAAAACCCTCCCGAGTTGGAAGGGCTATGGAAAGGGACTCGAAGATAGGTCCTGCCTTTTTCTTCGGATACATTATCTCACGGTTTTCTTTTAGGAATTTCCTAAAATGAGCCAGGATGCCCTGCAATTTATTTCATATTTTCTAAGATATACCCCCTTTGTTATAACTTTTCGGAGGATTACCGAACTCCCCCGCACCGTTCCCCCGGGGACCGGAATTTTTCCGCACATAGGGGGGGTTAGTTAATGTTTCATTACGCAATCTCTGTGCGTCTTTGGGGGCTGGCAGATTCGGTGTATTAAACAATCACTTCATCTGTTTGTTCATTCATTCGTTGCGTTGTCTTTATCCTTCATTCATACTTTGTTATTTATTCGTTAATCAAACGATTACATTGATATATCATTAGCAATCACCAAGCTCATCCCCCTGCCTGTGTCACTGCCGTCTGTGCCTGCCCTGCCTGCTCTATCTCCATCCGTCTGCACCACACACAACCGCCAGCCCCACAGACCAAAAAGAAAAGCCCACACCGCAGGCAGGCCGTGGGCATATGGGCATGGGTATAGATATACGCTTTATAGTATTCGCAAACAAAAGCGAAAGATATTTGAATTTAGGTGTTGACGTAACTACACAGTTACTATATGCTGAGTGTGTCAGTGATGAGCTGACACCCAGCGCTGAAAGGCGGTGAGAACATGAAAAAGCGTAGAACTGAAACAGAAAAGCGTGTAGCTAAAGCCACACGCCAATCTGTTAGAACTGTTGAAAAGGTCTTCAAGGCTATAGCCTTCTGGCTCATGGTCTTGGACGCAATCGACCGTGTACAGCAGTTCGTTGGTTGGGTCAGTCACTGGCATGACTGACCTGACCGCAAAGGGAAGGGGCCCACCCTTTCCCTCTGCTTTTGTTTTATAATACCAGAAAGGAGACACACACATACATATGAAAATCATTGTCGCAACTTTAGGCTTTACCGTTTTAGGCGGTTACCTGTGCTTTGCCCTTGCCGGCCTGTACAGCTCCCTTAAAGAGCTTTATGAAATCTGGACAGCAAAAGGTGCCCGCCATGCCCGCCGCTAGTCAGTCAGAGCGCAACCGGAAGTACCAGAAAAAAGCCGGAATAATCACGAAATCCATCAAAGTGCATAAAGACATTTCCGAAGCCTTTAAGGCTTCATGCGCTGCTGCCGGCATTAGCCAGAACGCCGCTATCATTGGCTTTATGCAAGACTTCATAGAAAAACACCCGGTCAAATGACCGGGCTTTTTTCGTCTGTATCTGGCACAAATTCGATTAGATCGCCAGGCTGGCAGTTCAGCAACCGGCAGAGCCTTTCAAGATTTGAACAGCTCACCATTTCCCCATTCCGGAATTTCGTCATGGTTCCCATACTGAAAATGTTCTTTTGCTTTGTCAAAAAATAACTACTGTATCCCGCTTCCTTGAGCCGCTCATGTGGGAGCGGTTTTTTATATCTCAATCCCATACTGTTATCCTCCAATAACAGTCTACCACAACAGGCAACGAAAAAATGTTGTTATTTACATTGACAACGAATATTCGTTGTCTTATGATGAGACCGTAAACAAGGCAACGAAATATCGTTGCTAACAAGGAGGGCAACATGAACAAATTTGAAGAAGGCAAATACTACTACACAGGAACAAACGGGCGGTACTTCGTAGTTAAACGAACAGCTAAAACCGTGACGCTGAAACACTACGGCGAAACGAAACGGCACAGTATCAAGTCTTGGCCTTGCGGTGAAGTGGTTCTTACCGGTGGCGGCACACTGTACGCCAGCAACAACGAAGAATGGCAGAAACGGCTTGCAGAAAGAGAGCTGCAGGAAGCCAAAGCAGCAGCCGCTTATAGAGCTGCAGGGGAAGCCGCAGACGCCGAACAGTTCCAGCAGATGCTGGACAACGGCATGAGTTTCGAGGCTGCTGAACAGTTTATGAATGCGAAGCATGAAGGCTTCTGCATCTGCTAAGGAGGAAATGAAAATGAACAGAACTAGAGAATACACTTACACGACAACATTTGAAGGATTCAACCCCTTCGAAGCCATGACCACCGAAGAGCTGGAGGGTTTCAAGCCCGAATGCTCTTTTGGAAAAACACGGAAAGGAAACGTTATGACATTAAAAAACATCATTGAAGAGTCCGGGATGACCCGGTATGAAATCGCCAAAGAATCCGGGATGACCTGGGCCAGCCTTGATAGATATGTCAACGGCCATAGCTCAATCGCTTCCATGCCCCTGTCGGTGGCTGTGAGGCTGGGAAAGGTCTTCGGCCTTACCGCAGATCAGATATACGCAAATGCGATAGACGAGATTGACACCATCAATCTCACGGAGGGGTGGAACAACCTCCCGGGCGGAATCTCCGCCTACATAGAGGATGGAAAAGTCCTGCGGGGCACAGCAGAGAAAAACGGTGAAGAGGTTACTGTATGGACCTACACGCCGAAAGGTAACGGTCTCGAGTCTACCGGGCCGATCAGTAAAACGGAGTTTATCCGGCTCACCCGCCAGGGAAAGATTGCCTGGCAGTAGACAACGATTCCGGGTTGACGACGGCGAAACGGTACGTCCTGGGCAAAACCATCGGCCCTGGCGCTCCCTACTATAAAGGATGGCGGGTCATCCCCACACACGACGATGAGCCAATAGAGGATGATATCGGATCCCTGCATCGTCCATGGCAGAGCGCGAAAAAGAAAACCGAAGACTGAAAAAAGTCTTCGGCCTTTTTATATTCCTTCAATCGCCTTCCGGATGTGGTAATCAATGGCTCCCCTGGAGCGGTAAAACTTCTGCTCCATTTCCTCCCAGGTACTGCAATTGAAATATTTTTCCCGTACATAATCCTGTTCCGGATACGTCAGAGAAAAAACTAATTTTTCCGTATCTCTCAACCGGCCATTCACAACAGAAAGCCTTTCTGCGGCCTTCTGTTCTTCGGTGATGAGATTTATCAGGATCTTGTCTGTCCCCTTCGGATTCTGAGTCTGTCCGGCTTCCGTCTCGTACTGGATGGCGGAAGGATGGTACAGATCCCGCTTTTCCTGCTCGATGCTTTCCAATTTCTGCTCAAGACAAAATTTTTCGGCCTTCAGAGCCGGATACGCAGTAAAGTCACAAATCGCAATGATCGGATTCATAAGTGCCTCCCTTCCGCAAAACTTTCTTGATGGTAAAACTTTCTGAAAAATAGCGGGCCGTGTCGCCCGCTATCGGTTGGGGTAGCTTTTACCCAAGTCAATTGTCTCATGAGTTAATGCGCTTTTGGTAAGCCAACAGCTTTTACATCACAGAAAGATTGAAGCAAACAGTACCACGCCAAAGATACAAAGTGCCAGAAGCCCCAGAGCCATGATTGCCATCAAAGTAATTTCTACAATATCCATTTTGTCAACTCCATGTTTCAATCTCTTTGCGTGCTGCTTCGCCTGCATCCTGGGAAAAGTTTCTTGTGAGCTGCCGGATGAGAACGTTGTTCTCGCTGTTGGGGTTCGGGCCATAAGAACACGCGAATGTATGACCCCCGACAAAAATAATTCCCCGATCATCTCCCAGTTTTGGACCTTTGGCGGACGCCACAACCGGAGCGGCGTATACGAAAATCCCCTGTTTCCGGAGACGCTCGCACATGCGTTCGGTTTCTACGTTCACAACGTCCTCAAAGTCTTTGTATTTTGCATATCTTCCGAACCGCCATCCCAGTCCTTTCTTGAAAACTTTCATCGTCTTTTTCTCCCTTTCTGTTCAAATTTGATGCCGCTCCAGTCCTGTGCAGCTCCGCAGGATTTACAGGACGGCTCAGAAGGCCCCACAACGCCGCCACAAGCGCCGCAAAGGTAAGCCCGCATATGTTCCTTGCCGATGAGCTTTTCAACGAGCACGTGGCTTATTTTCGGTCTCACAGCGTTTTTGTTCTCGCTCATACAATTGCCTCCCCGATTTTTGTAACAACGATTGCGATATGAGGGCGCAGGCACCAAAACTTAGATCCGTACTCCTCTGTGACCTGTGCATCATCCCACCAGAACCCGCAGGCAGTCATGCAGTCCTTGAGGGTCTTCATGAGATTGTCCGTATCTGGTTTCGTGATTTTCGGTTCTCCGTCCTGGTCGGCTCGCTTTGTCTGATAGCCAAAATTTACAGCCAGCTGCACAGGGCCGTTCCAGGGAGCTGCTGGCGCATGTGGTCTCAGTGCATCCATCAGCCGGCTTTCCACTTCCCGCAGTTGTGCGTCCTTGTAGGTCCGTCCCCTGCCGATGTGGGTACCGCTCTGATGAGTCTTCCGATAAGGCTCCCCAGGGATCACGATATAGATTTCGTTCATCTTTTTTCTCCTGTCATTTTGCGTGTAGACGGCGCATTGGTCATAGGCCAATGGTCAACTCTCCGCACCTCTGGCGGAGATTGACCTAAGCCCAGACCTGAGCCGTCAGGCGAGAAGGGTCAGTTATGACACTTATATAAGGGAAATTGACCCCTAAAATTGACCCCTATAGAGAGGGGTCATTTTCCCGCAAATTGACCCTTTTGACCCCTGCCAGGGGTCAATTTTTCTTTGCTCCGGAAATTGACCGGTCAATTTTGGGGTCAAAGTGCCGCAAATTGACCCTTTTGACCCCTTTTTGACCCCTTAGGAGTCAGAGGGGTCAATTTCGTTTTTGACCCTTTTGACCCCGGTCTCTTCCGGGGCTTCATCGGCATATAAAATCAGGCCGTTTATCCTCACTAACTCTGGATGATTATCCACCCATGCCCTTGCCGTGTTTTTTGATTTACACTTGGCTTTTGGTATGGAAGAGAAGTGGTCAACCAGATCCTGAATGGTCACCTGATGCCCCTGTTCTCTTTGCTTGTCATACCATTCGAGTTTCATATCGGCCCTCTTTTGGGTCTTCTCCGCTTTCTTCTTGTTCATAGCTGCGATGTCGTTATCTCCTTCCAGAAAAGTATTTGCCAGCACACCCGTAGGGTCTGCGACATGCTTCGGAAACTGGAAGAATACATCGGTGTCCTCAGGGCTGGCGAACTCCCGCAGCGTCATGCTGATGCGGAACGCCGGGCAGTCTCCCAGTTTCTGAGCCGCTGCAGCCTTTTCTTCAAACTCCTGCCTGTGGACTGGAAACAGCTCAAAATGCTGTCTCACAAGCTCCTGCTTTGCCATGCGGTCCTTCAAGTCATCCGGGTGTACCTTCTGCAGGTTCTGCCACTGTCCGGTCTCTTTCAGCTTTTCGTCATAAATGCTTTCCAGCAGTCTGGCCTTGATTTCCTCCCGGTCTGCGTCCCCCACATCCAGCGCTGTCATGTCAACGATGGCGTCCGGATCTCTGGCAAAAACGCCGGAGCCGCTGGCTCTGTCTATGGCCGATTTATTGGCCTGTGAGCCTTTGCTGTGGTGGTGACAATAGGCCACAGCGCACTCTCCGGAAAGAGAAATCCTGTCGAAAAGGTTGCAGAATTTCCCCATATCCGAAGCGTTGTTTTCGTCTCCTGTTATCACTTTATAAATCGGGTCAACAATAACTAAACTGTATCCCCGGTTGCGGATGCGTGCCTCCAGCTTGGGAGCGAAGCTGTCCAGGCTCTCCGCCTTGCCCCGCAGGTTCAGGATGCGGAAGTTGTCCGGATGCTCCACTGCCCAGCCGTGGGCGTCGTATACGTCTTTGATGCGGTGCTTGAAGCTGCGACTGTCGATTTCCAGATTGATGTACAGGACCTTTCCCTGCTCCACCTTGTAGCCCAGCCATTCCTTGCCCTCTGCCATGGCAGCAGCAAGTCCTATCAGGGCAAAGCTCTTGCCAGCCTTGGACGGGCCAGAAATGAGCATTTTGTGCCCTTTTCTGAGCACTCCGTGGATGAGCTCAGGCGCCAGCTCCGGCAGATGGTCAGCTACGTCAGCAAAACTTTCAATAACCAGATCCTTGGCGTCTTCCTTCGCCTGTGCCAGTTTCCGGAAGTCGTCAAACTTCACCGGCTTTGCCGTCTCCAGCAGCGTCTGCTTCTGCGTCCCCCGGTCTACACCGGGAAGCCGGCTCATCCTTGACGGGTTTTTGTTCTGCGTATCCACAGGCAGCCCGTTGGCCGTGCAGTAGGCAAATAGCCACGAGACTTTTTCCTGATAGTCAGCCAGGCTCTGCCCGTCCACTTTGACGATGGCGTGCACACTCTTGCCGCCCGAGTAAACCAGTGCCCTGTAGGGCAGCCCCAGCTCCTTGATGAGCCGTATCTGCTCGTCCGGCGTGTATTGGTCGCACTCGATCAATGCGTTTTCGTACCTCGTAATGTTGCGGTCTGAGACACCTTTCTGCCCTTCTTCCAGCCGGCCGCTGATGGGGTTTATCCTGACCCACACGCCAGCTTCGTGGTTGTAGGCACCAAAGGTATCTTCAAAGTAATCCGGGCTGTCTGCGCCCTTTCTGAGACTGTCACAGTACTCTTCCACTGTGATGGTCATCAGGCCTGTGCCGATAGGTTTCCGCTTACCTTCTTCATCCACAAAGCTGCTGGTGATGACATTGATATGATCATCTGGCTGAAATACGGCTTCCAGATAGTCGATGATCTGGAACACATCTTTCCGGCTTTTGTCTGGTCTTGGAGGTCTGATGGTCTTCTGGACAGGCTCCACACCATCACTGGTGATTTCGTCGCCCCAGTCCATGAAGCCGTCAGAAGCCGGGAAAGGGTCAACGCCCAGGTCCCGGGCCATCTGTGTCAGAGTCGCCCCGGTGACAGTTCCGGAGCCGCCGCCCTTGAAGCTGTCCCAAACCTTACGAGTGACTTCGCTGCCACGGTACTGCCCGGGCCTTGAGTCTCCAGCGCTCCAGCTGTCGAACATCTCAAAAGGCTGCCCTTCTTCCTTGAGCGCCATCCCGACCTGCACCCACCGATTTCTGTCGGTGACAGACGGCGGGATGCAGTCCAGTATTTTCTGATAATCAAATTCCATAGCTACCACCTACCCATGGCCTTACATTTCGCCAGGGCTTTTCTTGCTGCCGGAAAATTCATCCCGGCTATTTCTTCATCCGAATAGCCCAGCTGGCTTAACCGCCAGCGCATGGCGTTTGAAGGCATTTTCTCGGCCTCTGCGGCCTTGAGAATGGCATCTGCCTGCCCGTAGGTCAGGCCAGTACTATCAAGCTTCATGGCTTTCAGTTTCCGCTTCTGAGTATCTGAACAGGAAGGGTCAAACAGCTCTCCGGAGTGGTAACCATCCAGCACTGAGCGCCATTTGTCGCTGTCCCTGGGATCCTGATATTTCTTTGCCGCCTTGTCCAAAGCCTTTGCCAGCCGCTCCTCTGCGTCTGTGGCCTGTCCTCCCGTCATCCATGGAGCCATGCCACCACCGCCTGAATGTTTCCGATTCTCGCCCAGTACATCCTTTGGGCTGGCCAGCTGGAAATTGTCGTTCTGGAAAAGGAAGTCAATGAGCAGACAATCCTTTTTCCCCGGTGCCAGACGCAGCCCCCGGCCTACCATTTGCACATACAGCGCCCGGCTCATCGTTGGCCGCAGTACTATCACACAATCTGTCTCCGGGCAGTCCCAGCCCTCTGTCAGCAGCATGGAGTTAAAAATGATGTCATACTCACCGGCAGCAAACGCCGCCAGTTTCTCTGTCTTGTCGTCATCCTCACCAGCCGTCCATTGAGATCTAAAACCGTAATGACTGAACACCTCCGCTGCTTTCTTCGCTGTCCGGATGAGCGGGACAAAGCAGACGATGCGCCTCCCCTTGCCCATGCTCCGGACGATTTCAGCGATTTGATGCAGGTAAGGCTCTATGACACTTCCCAGATCTGACGCGTCCATGTCGCCGTTTCGCTTCCTGACCTTTGACAGGTTGATGGTCAGCGGTGTCTTTTTGACTGTCAGCGGTACCAGGTATCCATCCCGGATTGCCTCGCCAATGGTGTACTCAAAGGCAATGGAGTCAAAGCAGGACAGTTTCTTTTTGTCCGCTCTGTCGGGCGTTGCGGTAACCCCCAGCACCCGGGCGCTGGTAAAGTGCTTCAGTATCTTTTGATAGCCGGCGCTCATGGCGTGGTGCGCTTCATCAATGATGATGAGCTGGAAAAAGTCCGGCGGGAATCTGTCAAGACGCCGCTGCATGGTCTGCATACTGGAGACTGTGACCGGGTGCATACACCCAGTCTGTCGGCCCTGTTCCCGGAAGACTGGCAGCTCCATGACCGTCTGAAATTTATCTGCTGCCTGGTCAATCAAGATGTTCTGGTGAGCCAGTATCAGGACCTTGCCGCCTGTGGGGTTCCGGTTTCTGTCGTATGCAAATTTATAAGCTATGCCAGACAGAACGATGGTTTTTCCTCCCCCAGTTGGCAAAATGAGCAGGGCCCTTTTCGTTCCCTGCTCAAATTCTGCCATGATGGAACGGCAGGCCTCAGACTGGTATGGTCTGAGTTTGTACTGCATTTTTAGAAGCCAAACTCTGAATCGTCCGAAGTTTCCGATACCGTCTCAGAAAGCGGCTCGAAGGATTTAATCTTGTTATAGACATCAATCCCGTGTTCCACGTTGTACTCGGCTTCCTCCGGCGTGTATGTGCGATAATTTTCATCCTTGCCTGACTGGCAGAAGACAGTGATGGTGCAGAACCGCCCCATGGAATCAAGGATTTTCTCAACCTTGACGGGTTCGCCTTTTTCCTTAAGCCCAAAGGCATGCAGGAACTGAGCGATGCGCCACTCTCTGCTTCTGACCAGAAACAGGTTGTCAGATACATAGGCTTTGCTGCCCTCGTGTTCCACTTCCAGTGTGATTTTGGCCAGCGGGCAGCCGTTCATCTTCCCGTTGCTTTCGCAGCGCTGCTTTTCGATTTTCGTGACCTTGCCGGTATACTTCCCCGGCATCAGCGTGATGTACTCTTTCGGGTCAGCGGTGACAGTATCACCCCAGTTGAAAAATTCGGAATCCATAATCATTTACCTCTCTTTTCTAAAACGGCAGATTGTCCTGACGTGCGATATCAAGTTTCGGTCCCCAGCGTGTCGCGAATTCGTTTACAAAACTGGTCCAGAATTTCTGCGGCACTTTGCTCAGGTCAAAATTTGGAGTCTTCACGATGTTTTCGTTATACAGAAGCCTCTGGATGTCATCCGGATGGAAAACCTCTTTTGCACAGAGATCCTTGACTGCCTTCGGGACTTTATCAGGCCACTTAATAGCCAGGCTGTCAGTGTCAAACTCTTCGGCCTTTGCCGGTTCCTCTTTTGCCGGTTCCGGTTTCGTCTCTTCCTTTTTCGGAGCTGCCTTCACCTGCCTTGCATTCGGCTTCCGGTCAAAGATTTTTGCCAGCTGCTTGTACTCCATGGGCATTTCTGCCGGCAGTCCAAAGCGGTTTTTAGCGTCCCAGACAGCGGAGTGTTCCGCGTACATGACACGCTCCTTGCCTCCTGTGGCCTTGCCTTTTTTCGTCATACCACTGGTGACGCTCTCCACATATGTCTTGTAGTTGCAGAACAGGACCATGTCAGCCCATTCCTTGACCAGGGCAGAAGTCCGGGATTTGGTCTTTGCTCCGAGCTTCAAACCGTATTTGTCATAGGCGCTCTGCTCTTCCGGCAGCTCGATTTTCTCGGTCTGAGCATGACAGTTCAGGACCACGTGGATACCTTCATCCACAAGTTTTGTTTCCAGCTCCCGCAGGAATGAGCCGATGCGCTCGGCAGATTCCGTAAAGCCTTTTCCGTATCCCGGGGACTCGATGGACCGCCATCCGTTTTCTTTGCACAGTGCGTCAACCTCCGCCATTTCCGCCCAGTCAAAGGTGTCAATAACCAGCGTCTTGCAGGGCTTTTCCTGGCTGACCCATGAGATCATGTCTTTCAGCTCTTTCCAGTCTTTGGGCTTAGGCAGCCGCTTGACGTTGTCAAAGTGCGTTGTGCTGCCCTCAGTGTCGATAAACACCGGGTCCGGAAACTGGCTGGCCAGCGTTGTCTTGCCGATGCCTTCTGTTCCATAAATCAGAGTCTTGATGCCCTTTGTGGTGTCTTTTCCACTTGTGATTTCAAACTTCAAAAGTCAAATTCCTCCCCCGCTGTCTCGATGCGCTTGATGGAAAAGCGCCGCAGCGGCCGTTCTTCGTAGTATCTTTCAAAAATATCCGGTTTTTCCTCTTTCAACTTTTCGCTGTTGAATCTGTGTGTGGTCCCCCGCTTGTAGTCCACCTGGTAACCAACAGTGATGCCGATGTCAGAGTTTTCCAGCAGCTCCTTGATGGACTTTTCAATCGGTTCTTTCAGCTTCTCCAGCCGTTTGATTTCCTTCTTGTAGCTGTTGATGCGGGCTGTCAGGTCACAGAGCCTGTCCAGGTCTGCCTCTTTACCAGCCAGATCCATGACTTCGTAGTCGGTCACTCCGTTCATGTGTCGCTCCTTTCTTCCTGTCCTGCCCATTCGTAGTGCAGGCCGTTTTTGGCTCTGCCGCTTTCGATTGTGTCCGTCACGCAGTAATGCGTGACGCCCAAATCACGGGCTGCCGCGGCTGTGCTGGGCCAGACTTCGCCGGTCTCCACACAGCGCACTGATCTTTGATTATTTCTGCCCGAAGCGATTTCCACCTGTGGCAGCGGATTCAGGGAAAAGTTCATCAAATCCGGTTTTGCCACTTCTTCGGGTGCCAGATAGTACAGGACACCGTTTGGGTCTATTGCCTTGATGCAGTGGATCCCGTCAACAGATTTCAGGATGGTAACCGGTACAGGTCTCACCATCTTTTTGCTAAGACTGTGACCTATTGCCAGAGCTTCCTGCCCCTGAGAAAGTCCCAGAGATTTCAGCATCGGGTCCGGCATAGTCGGGTCTTCCATCCATGCCAGTACCTCGGGAGGTGCATCGACGCGCCCATTTTCGATGCGCTCTACCCAGCCGTAGGAGTGGCCGAAAATTCCAGCCAGTTCCTTCCGGGTTATCCCCAGCTCCAGACGTTTGTGTCTCAGCCGTCCGCCAGGTGTGTCATCCCCTGCGGGTTTGTTTGTTTCTTCAACGTCCTCCCAGTGGAGATCAAAGGCTGCGTTTCCAAACTCCATGGCCCTTTTGAGATACGTTGCCCATCTGCTGTCTTTCCCAAAGGCGGCACAGGCCTCTGCCATACTGCCGAAGACTTCGCCTGTTTCCACACACCGGACAGGTCTGCCCGGGAAGCTCATTTTTCGTCCTCCAGCGCCAGCCGCAGGTAGTTCATGGCTTTGTGCAGGTCAGAATCCCGACTCTCTCCAGCCTTCCGGCCAGCTCTGGCGACGTACTTCAAGACGTTCCCCAGACAGAAATCCAGCCCCCAGGCTTTGATGACTGCGATTGGTTCCGGGTCCAGTTTGTAATGGTCCGGGGTTTCGTGAGAGTTCTTTTTGGGGGGCGCCGGAGTCACGCTGTCGTCTTCCAGCGGCTCGTAATTTTTAAGAAATTCGCGACCATCCACGAAGTATGCCCCATCGTCATAAATGAGGTCTACATACGGCTCTGGACTAAACCAATTCATTATTCGTCCAATATAAACAGTTCTGTCGGGATGTCCCTTCAACCGCCAAATTTGTCCAGGAAACAGAGGCATTTCTTGAGGTGTTCCCAATCCCTGCGAAGGTTCTTCCGGACTTTCGTGAAGGTTCAGCAGCAGGGCTTTCACCTTTTCTGCTGCCGCTTCGGCTTCTTCTTCGGTGCGGAAGCAGTTGCCAAAATTGAAACACATCCTGTCAACTTCATCGTCACGCCAACAGAAGGGAATTACTTCGCCATCTGCTGGAATACTCCAGTACATCTCATCGAATTCCGGCTTCCATCTTTCAGTCATTCCATTGCCTCCAGCTTCTCTTTGATCGTGTCCTTGAAAGAAGCTGCTGCAGCCGCCAGTGTTGCCAGGTCGGTGACTGTTTCGTTCTCAACGTTCTCTTTGAGCATGATGTCCAGGCATGAAGTCATAGCCTGGGAGATTTTTGCGTAATGTCCCAGCGTCTCGTACCTGGGCTTTTCCTGCCCATCCCGAGAATCAACGAATGTTCCGCGATACCGGAGTATGCGCCATTCGTATTTATCGGCATCCAGCCAATAGTCGTTTGTAATTTCAATCATTTCCTTTTCCTCTCATCGGTTGGCTTCCACAAAGAGCATCCGGTTCAGTTTCTTTTCCTCCGCCAGCAGCTGCTTCCGGAGCTTTTCAATTTTGGCGAAACCCGCACCGTGGATTTTTGCCTGGTACAGGTCATGGTGCCGCTGGGCAATCACTGCCCGCTGCTTACTGATTTCAATTTCGTTCATTCTTCCCTCCACAGCTCCGCAGCCGGCAGCTTACGGTACAGATCTACACGGGCAAGTGCCGCCTGGTAGTATTCTTCGTAGAGAGGTTCAAGCGGCGTGTGTATGTCTGTCCCAAGGCAGCGGTTTTCAACGCGTGTGTGTTCCCAGACGCGGTAGCCGCCTTTCTCTTTGATAATTTGGTATTCCGTCATTTCTATTCCCATTCTTTCACGTATGATTCAATGCGTCTGATGGTCTCCAGCTGCGACTTCGTGGGCTGGACACTCATCCTGCGGATTGCCCGGTAAGCGGCCAAAGCTGCCTGCAGACAGTCAAACCAGGCGACATGTGTCCCGTCCTTGACTAATCTATAAAGTGGTGATTTTTGCCATTCCAGCCGGTGGACTGTGAAACCATCGTCCAGCGGCAGCAGCCCATCAGTCATTTTTGGCATCTGCTTCTATCCTTTTGACAAACTCCCGAACTTCTTCGTCTGTGATACCGATGTCGTGCAGATTTACCCAGGGACTCACGCTGTCCAGATAAGACTCTTTCGGGATGTCCTCGTGGGAAGGCATCTTTTCCAGCGGTTCGATAAGCCCCAGAATGTCGATGATCCGTGTGTCAACGCCATCTATAAAATTGCGCGGTGCCCCGGCTGCGATACCGTACCCGGCGATGAAGTCCCAGAGAGCGTTAATGTCAGCTTTTGCTTTTTCTCCTGGTGTCATTTCCCTTCTCCTTTCTGCGTGATATCCGCCATTGTGTAAATTCCGTTGTTCCTCTTGCTCAGGAAGTCACTGAGTTTGTTCAGCTCTTCCACAGCTGTCTCCGGGCTCCAGTAGTAGCCCAGGTCAATCCGGGTCTGACAGTTTTCTGTTTTGGCCCGTACGATGTAATGATCTTTGTCATTCGGATGCTCAACCGCGAACAGCTGGATACTGTCAGCGTTGACCATCTGCCCGGTCACTGTTTTGATAATCAGCATTCTCTTTGTCCTTTCCGCATGTCTGGACGATCTCGAAACCGTCCGGGTCGTGCTTGTCATAAATGATGTATTCCGTTATGGCGTGCGGGCAGTTCCCGCAGCAGTTTGTACATTTCTTTTCTGTCATATAAGTCTCCG
Organism: uncultured Faecalibaculum sp.; assembly: GCF_910588395.1. GTDB lineage: Bacteria > Bacillota_I > Bacilli_A > Erysipelotrichales > Erysipelotrichaceae > Faecalibaculum. Next base: position 26,015 of record NZ_CAJUPA010000029.1, read on the forward strand.
GTGCCAGGCTTGTAACGCCGGGCAAGTGGTGCCAGCGGGCGGTGGATACAAGGTGGATACAATAAGTAGGAAGTGAATTTTAGGAATGTCCATGGCAGCGTATGTAAACATGGCACGCTTCTACACCACCTGCACTTATCCCGGCCTTACCAGCCCGGCACCGTTGTGCTATAATTCCGTTGTGTGTGTCGCCCTATGTGGCGGCTTTTTTAGTTTCTGTAAAAATCTTCAATGTCCGTACTCAGATGCTGGATGGCTTCCATCAGCTCTCCGGCAAGGATGACTAACCCCTGCGCGTATTCTGCATCTGTCCCTCTTTCCATCAGCTCCCCGCCGATATCCTTGGCAAGGAACCCAGCTGCTGTGTCCAGAGCGCCGTAGACTTTGTCCAGGTTCTTTCCGTATTCCATTAGTCTTCCTCCTTCATGAAGCAGATCCAGTGTGTCTTTGACTGCTGTGGTTTGTGGTTTCCAAACAGTGGCTTGTGATCTGTACAAGCCAGCACTTTCTTCAGCGGAATCTGAACTTCGGACCATTTGAAGATGAGGGCCCCACCAGGCTTCAGAACCCTGAAACACTCTTTGAATCCGTCTCGAATCATGTCTGGCCAGTTGTCTTCCAGAACTCCGTACTTGGCGCGCAGCCAAGATTTAGGACCGGCCCAGGTAAGGTGTGGCGGGTCAAAAACCACCAGATTGAATGTGTTGTTCGGAAACGGAAGATTCGTGAAGTCTGCAAGAACGTCCGGATCTACTTCTGAATGGAATCCTTGAAACTCAATAGTTTCTTTTCTGCAGTCCAGATAAATGGCATCCGGATGATGTTTGTTAAACCAGAACATCTTTGAACCACAGCAGGCATCTAAAACCTTTGCGGTAGTCATCCTCCAAACACCGCCCGGAATACCGTGGGCGCTGCCAGTACCGCAGCCACCAGCAGCGGTATCCCGACCCACATCAGGATGTCGTCCACCAGCTCACGTCTCTGCTGCCGCTCAGCTTCCTGCCGAGCAAGAATCTCCTGACGGTCAGTTTCCTGTCGCCATTCGCTGTAAAATTCTGGAATCACGGTCTTACCTCCTCATCAAGCAGGTCCATCAGCTGCTGGAGCTTCTTTTCTGCGTCTTTGACTTGTTCTTCCGCCGAACATGCAGCCGAGCTGGCGGAAGATGCCCATGACTCAGCTTCATCGGCTATGTCGGCCGCGTTTTTCGCCTCTCGCTTTGCTTCTGTGAGCAGGCTGCGCATGTCTTTGACCGCCTGGATGATCTTTTCTTTTTTGGAGTCAGTCATCGTACTCCTCCAGCTTTGCGTCTCTCCAGGCGCATTTTTCGTCCAGCAAGTCCAGGACCGTGTCGGTAATCCGTTCCATGTAGTCCTCGACCATTGCCGGAGTTTCTACCCGCTCAGCTCTGGGAGACTTGTCGTTCCAGATTGCTTCTGCGATAAGCAGGGCCACAGAAAGTTCTAAACCGTCTGACTTGCGATAGATCATCTGACTCCGAAGGTTTCCTTTGGGAGTTCGCACTTCAATGTGTTTCATTCTTCAATCTCCTTTTCTTCGTTGCCAACTCCCCAGTCACCACGCTCCCAGCGTTCAAAGTCGGCTCGGTTGATGTAGTAGTAAAGCCTGGTTCCGGAACCCTTCCAGCAGTTGCCGAAAGGGAACCTTCCCCGCTGAATTCCAATTCTGAGTGCCTGCCCGCTGATTCCCATCCGCTGGGCGCACTCTTCGACTCGCATTTTCATTTTTTGATACCTTTTCTGCGTTCAGCGGCGGCCCATAGGAATCCGACTTAAGTGTTCGATCAAGTCCGGATTTTCAATCAGGCGGTTCAAGGCTCCGCGCATTTCCTCCAGCTGCTCTACCGTTGGCTTTTTGCTGAAAACGAAGCTCACGCCGTCTTTGGTTTTCACCAACCTCCTGCAAAGGTGATGCGGGAGGAAATCCCCGGGCTTCGGTGCGATTGTTTTTTCCTTTGTCATTTGATCCTCTCAATCTCTTTTTCAAACTCTCGGCCGACAATGTACAGAGCCTGTTCATAAGCTGCATACTGGCCATCCAGGTATTCCGGCTCACAGAGCTCTGCATCTGGCGAACTGTGAATACAGTCCTTTTCCCAAGTGAGTTCTTTGAGCAGCCTTTCCTTCATGTACTGGAGCTTTTTTATTACTTCTTCTGTCATTCGTGTATGTCCTTTTTGTACCCATTCCGGCGCAGATACTGTCTGTAAACATCCATCGCCCTAATCAGGCTGCAGGGATAAATCTTTCTGCAGGTCATCGTTTCCGAATCATGGCCATATGCGATAGCGAAACCATTCCGCCTTTTAAGCAGCGCGATTTCTCCGTCCATGTAGTAGGGCTGAAAACTGGCGAGCACTTTTGTCATGTATATGTCCTTTCTATGTGGTGTGATTACACCTTTCGTGTACACTCTCGGTAAAAAAAATATTCTCCACCGTTTCCCCCAGCGCATCTGCAAGGCGAATTTTGATGATGTCTTTGGGCGTACGAATACCCGCTTCATAGTTGTTTACTGCCGATTGCCGTACACCTGCCTTGCGGGCTAGTTCCTCTTGCGTTAGCCCTTGACGTTCTCTCAGCCTTTTGATTCGCTTTCCCACATCTTCAATATTGGGCATTTCCGTCACCTCCCTTCCGGCACACCGAGCATAACACCGTACACATTCCGTGTAAACACTTTTCGTGTACATTTTTCCTTGTCTGCCTTTTCCAAATTCACACTCCGTGATATTATTTTGTCAACGGAGGAAGTGATATGACAGTTTTAGGCGATAGGATGCGGAATCTGCGCAAAGAGAAAAACAAATCTCTTGCCGAAATGTCCAAGGAGACGGGTCTGACAAGGTCTGCTATTTCTAATTACGAAAACGGCATCAGAAAGCCCCGTCAAGAAACCCTAGAATTGATTACTGATTATTTTAATGTTGATACCGATTACTTGCTGGGAAGAACAGACGTGAAAAACGTTCTGAATCTTGATGGCATTTATAACGCCGGCTATAAGGCCGGGGTCAAAGAGAATCTGAATCAAATCAACTTGCAGCCGGTACCTGTCTATGACGCCATTTCCTGCGGAACAGGTTCATGGATCGGGGAACGCCCAGAGTCTTATGTGGGGATACCGGAAACTATGCTCAGCCCGGCTTGCCAATATTTCGCAAACAAAGCCGCCGGGGATTCCATGGTGCCAAAGATTCATCCCGGGGATTACGTGGTATTTGAAGAGTCTCCTTCTATACCGAGCGGAGCAATCGGGAGTTTCAGCCTCAATGGAGAGTATTACTGTAAACGCCTGAAACGATTCCCCAATGGTCAAATCTGGCTGTACTCGGAAAATACGAATTACCAGCCAATACTGGTAACCCCAGAAGACGATTTCCGGGTACTTGGAAAATACAAACTCAGAATCACAGAAGATTAAGAAAGGATAATTATGTTCAAAGGATTAATGAAAGCCTTCAAAGAAGGCTACAACGGAACGACAGGTCAGGATAACCCGAAGGCTCATATCTTTCCTGTCAGAGGATTCCGTGACGATGACTCTATTCTCGGTGATGACATCGAACTGGAAAAGGATAAAAAGAACGATTGGAAAGTCATTCATGAAGACCACACTATTGGCTGGATAACCGCCCCTGGATTCACTTTGGATGATTTTGAAGACAACGAGATTCTGCAGATCCAGAAGAAAGACGGAAAAGCTGTTGTGGTTTTTCTACCTATGGAATAGCGAAGGGTATTTGATTATGAAGAAATTACTGGCTATAGGCCTTACGTCTCTTATGCTGACTGGATGCGCTACCGCAATTCAGCCTAGCAAAACCGAAACTGCAGCAAACAAAACAGCAGAGGCAGAAACAAAATTGGACTCGCAAATTCCTATGAATGCGAACCATTCAGCTTTTTTAATTAGCAAAAGCGATCTGAAAGAAAGGCTGGAAGGAATAGCAGGCAAAGACTTGGAATATTACCAAGTAGATACAGGTTATGACAGAGTCGATTTGACTGATACATTGACAGTTGAAATAGCTATGGACGGCGATTTCGATAGATTGTCTACGCTTTCTTTCGTGACTAACAACATGGATGATGACGAAGCGTTATCTACTGATTTTTGGTTAATCACACAAACCTTAAACATGTTTTCAGGCTATTCCAACGATTTAATGAGTGAAGCCGCTGAACAATGTCAGTCTGCGGTTGAAAAATACGGGTATGGAAGTGGAGAAGCAATTGATAATAATTTGAAACTCAGTGTAGGGGTCCTGCCCGGCGAGGATACGATTCTTGGGCTATTTGTTTTGACTCCAACTTTTGATGAAGTTGAAAAAGAAGTCGATACACCCATTGAAGAATCAGAGGGGTCGAAAGAGAAAGCCAAAGAGGAAACGTCCAACACAAAAGAAACTCCAAAAACTGAAACTCCGAAAGCCGCAGCTCCAACAGAGACGGCTGGACAGAAAAATGCCGTCAACAAGGCTCGATCATATTTGAGCCTGATGTCGTTCAGCAGGTTCGGTCTGATTGAGCAACTGGAATATGAAGGTTTCTCTAACGAAGATGCGACTTATGCAGTAGATAAAATAAGCCCCGATTGGAACGAACAAGCAGCGAACAAAGCCCAGGATTATCTGGATACTATGTCTTTCTCTTATGATGGCTTAATCGAGCAATTGGAATTTGAAGGATTTACTCCCGAGCAAGCTCAATACGGAGTTTCAAAAGTCTATAAATAATTTCTGACATGTGGTAATCTTTTGATACCGGGATAAGACCTAGGTAAGGCAAGTAATGTCTTAAGCGCGTTGTAAACGCGCTGCCCCCTAGTGCACTTAGTTAAGGTTCCACAGCTGTGGAACCTTTTATTTTTAACCGGGTCGAATCTGACCCCTTTAGACAATAAAAAAAATCCCGGTTCAGGTGGCACTGACCGGGACCGCGCGGATGGTTAATCCGTTCGAATATCCAAGAACGATTATACCATCCGCCGGCAAAACAGGAAAGGATGGTTTTTATTATGAGACGAGCAAACGGAACCGGTTCAGTATTCAAGCTGAGCGGCAAAAGGCACAAACCATGGTGCGCCAAAGTGGTTGTTGGCTGGAAGGACTCCGGACAACCTATTTACAAATACATCGGCTACTACAAAACGAAGACCGAAGGCATCAATGCCCTCGCTGCTTATTCTGTAGCTCCTGATACAGTCCTGCGGATATCACTGGAGGATGCATGGGTGAAGTGGTCTGCGTCCTATACCGGACGCTCCACTACTCTGGCTGCTTACGCATCAGCCTACAAGCGGATGAAGCCATGGCATCACATCACGCTGGACAGGCTGGCGCTGGACATGATGCAGTCCATGTGTGACCTGGCTCCGGTCACCTATGCCAGAGCAATCAATATCAAGAAAACGTTATCAGCCATATTGGACTGGGGACAGGCACATGATTATTGCCCATCCTCCCGGAAGGATTTGCTGAAATACCTCCGGCTGCCGGAGCGCCCAGTTGAGACCAGTGCCCGCATCCTGACAGATGATGAAATCCACAAGGCACTGGAGACTCATCAGATCGGACCGGTCATCCTCCTATTCACCGGTCTGCGCATGGGAGAGCTGACCAGCCTTGAACCCGGCTGCATCAATTGGGAAGATCTTTACATTGATGTCAGACATTCCAAAACCAAAGCCGGTATCCGTCACGTGCCTATCCCTGATGGACTTGTTCCGTGGCTCAAGGAATACGAGGAAGCCGGTGGAATTGGCAGAGGAAGAAAATACTTTGAAGCTCATTTCTGGCCAGCAGATTGTGGGTACCGGCGACATGACTGCCGGCACACCTACATCACCCTGCTCACGGAGGCCGGAGTAGATGCCCGTATGATCAAAGCGCTTGTAGGTCACACAGGAGACGTGACCACTGATGTCTACACGCACTGGTCAATGGAGCGGAAAAGGGAAATCGTGAACAACGCTTTTGAATATTGGTTTCCCAAATTTGCAAACAGCCACGAAGGGATGGACAGGCTGCTGGCCTGAATATCCCTTTTCTTTTTGTCACTAGTTTGTCACTAGTTTGTCACTAGTGATGTATTTGTTAACGCGATTTCACAAGATTTGTATAGACGTTGGCAACAAAGAAAAATGCCGTAAATGTATCTTTTGACAACATTTACGGCATAATCTGCATAGTGGCCATGTGTTATTTTTGCCTCTCGGCTATCGTCACCGTGAGAGAGCTTGACTTCTGTGTTCGGGATGAGTACAGGT
>NZ_CAJUPA010000030.1 GCF_910588395.1 uncultured Faecalibaculum sp.
TACGGTGGTGTGAGAGGGAGGGGCAGCACTAACCTGTTCCTCTCTACTCGATTATCAGATAATGCTTACTGCGGATTCACAAAGGGTGCCGGTTCACCGTTAAGCACGGCTTTGATGTCTGCTTTCGCATTGTCCACAGATGTCTGATCAGGATACATGACATAGGCATTGTCTCCCAGCTCCGCCGCATAATCAGTACCGCCGGTACCGGTCACGCTGTAGGAGTAAATATCCCATTTGGCTGGATCTGCCAGCTGAGCCTGTACCAGCGCCTTGATGTCCTTGTCGCTCATATTGGTTTCAAAGGAGCTGGACAGGGAATTCATGATGCCGGTGAAGTTGGTCAGAATTTTCGGAGACATCATTTTATTGATGATCGCTGTCAGCACCCGCATCTGGTTTCGGCCCCGCTCCCGGTCACCATCGGCAAAGCTGTAACGTTCCCGGACAAACCCAAGTGCCTGATCACCAGTCAGCTTTACATCACCTTCCTTGAAATAGTAATTACCGTGCAGGGATGTGAAGGTATTGGGGTTGTACAGCTCCACACCGCCCAGTTCATCCACCACGTTGACGAGGCTGGAGAAGTTTACCCGGACGTTGTAGTTGATGCTGATATCGAAGAGTTTTTCCAGTGTCATTTCTGTGGTTTCCGGACCATGCAGACCTGTGTGGGTCAGCTTGTCTTTGGCACCGTTCATGCAGCCCATGTCTGCATCACAGACGGTTTCCACGTAATAGTCCCGGGGAATGGATACCAGCAGGATTTCATGGGTTTCCGGGTTCACGGTGGCCAGCAGGTTTACATCGCTCCGGCTGTTTCGCAGGAGTTTGTTCTCCCGGGTGTCAATGCCGCTGATATACACAGTGAAGGGTTCCAGAGCCGTATTGACGTTTTCGGCGGTGTTGGTTTTCGGCGCATCATAATAATATTGTACGACTGGGACGATTTCTTCATCGAGGTTCTCCATGCCGGGCATTTCCAGCAGGGTGTCCAGGTAGCCCTGGTCCAGAATCATACCGTCAATGGACTGGCCTTTGAGCGCCTGGGTCATGCGGTAGCTGGAGTCGAATTCTTCTGTTGTTACGTTCACACCGGCTTTTTTCAGTTCTTCCAGACAGATATCGGTTCCTTGGGCACTCATGGTTTTCAGAACACCCAGTTTCCGTCCTTCCAGATCCTTTGCGTCTTCAATGACGTAGTTGTTCAGAACGTAGACAGCGACGATGGATTTTCCGTCCTGGTCACTGAGCTGTTCCAGGGTTTTGTTGCCGGCATTGGCGTAATACATCCCGATTCCGGATGTCAGGGCCAGGCATACAGCGAGCAGACCGCCGATGATCCGCCAGGCCAGATGCAGGTCTTCCCAGATCAGACAGATGGCGGAGAGAACCCACATGAGCACGACGGTGAGGATGATGCCTGCCAGAATGGCGGCAGGCAGAACGCTCAGTTTATACAGTTCATAGACGAAGAAAGCTGTCATCAGGCCGGTCAGGATGGACACATACAAACCGGGCCTTTTCCACAAAGGCTTCATATCATATCTCCTTGTTTCTTGTTCATTCATTCATTGTAGAATGCATTGGCGGTGATTTCAAATTGCGTCCGGGAAAATTAGAGTTTCTTTGAAGAAATAAACGAAAAAGAAACTGGATGACTTGATTTGGGAAAAATGTTGATAATAGTCCCTGGTGTTGCATAATTATTGTGGTTTTGGAAATTTACAAAAGTGTCCGGAGCTGGCTGCATCTTGAGTATTGGGGTATCAATGTCCACTGGCAGAGCCTACCAGTTGGGAAGTGAATTGATTGAAAGAGAAGATGTATTCCTTGTGAGTTTAATTATTTATTGCGATGATCTAATCGAATTAGATAATCCATAGATATATAAGATAAAATAAATCGTAATAAATAATATACGGTCCAAGCAAAGTGCCCTCCAGTTAAGGAAACAATTAGTTGAATTTGGTGGTTAGCCGGCTTACAATTCATAGAGAATATAGCTATATCAGATTGGGAGGAGCATTAATGGAGTCTAGAATCGAAGTTTTTATCAAGAATAAATTTCAGGAATTTACAACAAGACCAGTTGTATTCTTCGGAGCAGGTATGTCCAAAAGATATTTATCGTCGCCCAGATGGGAGGAGTTGCTCAAAGTATTTGCACGAAAGAATCGGCCAGAGAATCCGTATTCCTGGAAATATTATAAGAACCGAGCTAGTGAGCATATTCGGAAAATGGAATGGAGCCCTGATTCGCTGTACCCGTATATTGCCACTTTAATCAGGAGGGAATACAACGATCAGTTTTTTGCAGATTCTCTATTTGAATCGGAGTTGAAAGAATCTGTAGAGAATCCAGATACAGTTACTGATCCATTTAAACTGGCTGTTACAAAATATCTTACGGATACTGTTGAAGAAACGCCTGCTCTACGCGATGAAGCAGTTTCACTTTTGACTCTGGACAATAGAGTATCGAATTTTATTACAACAAACTACGATTCGTTTTTAGAGACATTTTTCAGTGGTTATAAGGTACTGATTGGCCAGGAAGATGCATTGAACGACTCAATTCTTCAAATGGGGAATATTTATAAGATACATGGAGGTATTTCCAACCCTGATTCTATAGTTCTTACCAAAGAAGACTATGATCAGTTTGATAGGAAAGCAAAATTTTTGTCCTCCAAGCTTTTAACCATGTTTGTTGAGAATCCTGTTATCTTCATTGGTTATAGTCTGTCCGATTCAAATATAATAAAAATTCTGAATGATATTGAGACTTGTATATCGTCTGAAAACAAAAAAAGATTCCGCGAAAAAATGATTTTTATTGAATACGCTGAAGATGGAATCGAGGACATGATAGAAAAAACCATTGCAGGTATTGATATGACTGTGATTCGGCTTGTAGATTATAAAGGTTTGTATGACTGTTTTGGGAGCATTACAGACCGCATTGATGTCGGTACTTTGAGAAGGATTCAAGGTATGATCCACGAACTGGTAGAGACCGCAAAACCATCTGTCATGAATGTCCATTTAATGGGGTTGGAGGATCCCAAGCTGGAGAATTCTGATTTGGCAATTTCTATTACAAATCAGAATAGAATTGCTTCTCAAGGTTATCTCGCACTTGACCTAAGTGATATTTGTGAGGATGTCCTATTTGATAATGGAGCCTACGATCCGGAAAATCTGATTAATTTGGGTATTCTGAAGAATAAATCAAAATTCAATAACAGTAAATTACCTTTGTATGGATATTGGAAGAAATTAGGGAATCCCAGGCTCGATTCATGGCTGGATAATAAAATAATCCAAGAGCTTGATGACCTATATTCAGCGAGTGACAAAAAACGGCTTAAGAAAAAACCGCTTAACTATACAGATGTGGCGCAGATAACGAACGAGACTACTAATTTTCAGGATATTATTAATAAACTATTTTTCTCTTTGAAATCATTGCCCATCGGAGAGGTAGAAACCTATATCAAGAGTAATTGGGGACGGCTGCGGGAATTGCCTCAAAAAACGAATATAACTAAAATTGTCTGCTATATTGATTTTATGAGAAATAAGTAAAAAAGGATGCAACGGTTGGTTTTCTCTAATTAATAGAGGTATATCCCAATTCGTCCATCCTTTTTATGTTTCAAGAGTATCAGAGTTATAAGAGAAAGTCACGAAGAAAGACTCGGTTTCGTGGTTTCATGGTCGTGATTTATGGTGAAACCTTCTAAGATTTCTTGTCACATGCGTTTTTATTTATTACAGGTGATTTGGAGAAGCAAGCAAAGCAGTCTGCAAATTATCTGATAAGCGTAAAGAGTTGATATAAGACAATAGGTGTATATAACCTGTGAATGTATGCATAGTAGCGAAGTTACTCAATCCAAATAGTACCAAGGTATGAAGCCCGGGCGGCGTCAGCCACCATCGGCAGGGTAGGTTTTCTGTGGTGGTTAGAAAGTAATCGCAAAATGAACGGAGTCTCCCTGTTTGAGTCGTGATATAGTCAGGTTATGAAGAAGTTTACAGACATTCATTCCCATGTGGCGTGGGATATAGATGACGGCATTCCGTCCAGGGACCAGGCGCAGAAGGCGCTGATGATGGCGGCGGAAGACGGGATTGGCACGATTGCGTCGACTCCGCATATGATTCCGGGGACGACGGATCTGGCGGTGATTGCGGCCCGGCAGGAGGAACTGAAGGAACTGGGGCGCCGGGAGGGTGTGATGATCCGGACGGGGGCGGAGCTGTTCATGAACCGTGCGTCCATGGAGGCGATTGCTTCGGGGTTTGTCCGGCCGTATGAAGGAACGCACTATCAGCTGTGTGAATATGATGTCCGGCGGGATTTGCATGACATTGATTTTTACCAGGATCCGCTGTATGAGCTGGAGATGAAGAAGCTGATTCCGGTGATTGCCCATGTGGAGCGGTATTTTCCGGAGGGTCTGGATGAGGAGATCATTGAGGAGTGGCGGGACGCGGGGTATGTGATTCAGGTGAACCGCACGAGTCTGATGGGAATGCACGGAAAGACGATTCAGAAGAATGCCTGGCGGCTGGTGGATCAGGGCCTGGCGGATGTGGTGGCGACGGATACGCACCGGACAGACGGGAGCAGAATTACCCGGCTGTCGGATGTGTATGACGAGATCACGTCCCGGAATGGAGAAGAGGTGGCGGAGTTGCTGCTGGTGGAAAATCCGGGGCGGATTCTGCGGGACAAGCCGGTGCTGGAGGTACCGGCGACGAGGCGGAAAAAGCGGTTCCTGTTTTTCTGAGGATATGTGCATAAAGGAGACAGTCAGTGAGGCTGTCTCTTTTTTACGGAATGCAGGATTGCGACCTGTTGCATGTGTGGGGTAGATAAGGATGGAAGTTGATGAGTTCGGGGATATATTCACAATTGGTAGAAATAACCGTTATCATGTCTGAGTCCGGACCGAATCAGAGATTCTGCAGAGTACAATATGTTCACAATAAGATATCGAATGTTCAAGGAGGAAGCCATGACCACAGAGAAAACCCCTGAAGGCAGAGCCATGGATCTGGATGGACTGATGCGCCTGAACCAGAATGCCATCCAGATCCTGAACCTGCCCCGCATGCTGGCACTGATCCTGAAGAAATGCTTTCCGGAGCAGTTCCCCGAGCCTCTGGGAGAGCTTGAAGAGCGGCTGCGCAGAGAACTGCCCCGCAGCAGCGACAAAGCGGATCCTGGCAGGAAGAAGCATCTGCGGAACGATTTGACCAATCGAAATAATGAGAATCCCAAAACGGGTGTGATGCAGTTTGACTCCATCATTCTGAAAGTGGTGGAAGTGGAACCAGGCGCTTTCCTGGTGAATGTCGAAGTGCAGAACAAAGTGGAATCCTATAGCTGGTTCAGCGGCAGAGTGTATTCCTATATTGCCCGGATGCTGGATTCACAGAAAGACGATCAGGCGGGATATGCAGGAGACCGGTATCAGGATCTGAAACCGGTGATCGCGCTCTGGATCCTGCCCTATGAGCGAGAAACCTGGGTGATCAGTTATCCGGGGAAAACGAAGATTGATGTGGGAAGAGAGACAGGCAGTGCGAAAGCCATGAAAAGCAGGCTGGATGGAGTCATTACATACCGGATCATCGGGCTGGGCCCGGACTGGATGGATCATGAAGAGGAGGCGGTACAGTGCCTGGGCTTTATTTTCCGGTGTGACGAGGATAAGGAAAAGCAGTACGATTATTTAGAGAAAGAAGGGATACCGATGACAGTGGAGACGGAAAAGGTTCTGGATGAATACAGTGATGCCCAGTTTCAATGGTTCCATCGCAGTGAGGAAGAGAAATACAACAGGATGAAGGCGGAGATGGATGAGAAATTGCAGAAGTCTGATGAGAAACTGCAGAAACTGCGGGAGCAGAATGAAATGTACAGGAAAATGCTGATGGAAGCGGGTTTGGGAGAGTCACTGTCTGTGGCGGAGAATGCCAGCTTTGATGATGATGCAGGTGAGCAGATCCGGAAGGCATGGGAAACCGGAAAATAGTGAAAAAACGGCTGCTTGCCGTTTTTTCACTCATCATTATTGATTCAGGCTCTGAATACTCACCAGAAACTGCTCTGCTGCAGCCAGATACTGATCCTGTGCCAGAAGACAGGTATCCCTGAGATAACCGGGTTCACGGTCATACTCCTGAAGGCCCCGAATATAGAAAGCCCGGTTCTGATCCAGAATGATAAATGGACACATGTTATGGCGCAGACATTCCCGGAATAGAATGATTCGCCCAATCCGGCCATTCCCGTCACTGAAGGGATGGATCCGCTCAAACCGGATATGGAAATCCAGCAGATCCGGGAAGGAAGGATGCCCGACCCGGTGGTATTCTTCCAGCAGCTGTGCCAGCTCGGCTTCCACTTGTTCAGGAGGTGTGGTGCTGACAGGATCGATCATGCCAATTTGATTGAGACCGTTTTGAACTGACCTGCACCCAACCAGGGTTTCTCTTCATCGGCAGTACCACGCTTAAGAATTTCGTGCATTTTCAGAATCATTTCCCGTGACAGTGGCTCATTCAGTGATCGCAGCATTTCATCAAAGAGCCGGAAGTGATTTCGAACCTCCACCAGATCGTCCAGCCGCACTGGTTCATTCTGCTCCACCAGGAAAGTCTGATCCTCGAAAAGCATTTCTGTTTGATCCGGTGTGATCCGGCTTCCTTCCATGCGGTTGGAATGATAGGCAAAATTTGTCTGCGTCCAGTGATACAGATTTCCTTTTTCCCGGTCTTTCATCTGTCGAAGCAGTTCAGCTTTCAAATTCTGTATATCCATGCAATCAGCATAGCAGGGGGATTTTGGGATTCCGGCCAGCTTCCATCGTCAGTCGAAGATAGGCGGCTGATGGAAAAAAGCCCCCGGCCAAAGCCGGGAGCAGCTGCATCAGATTCGTTACTGGAAGTTGGTTGCCGGAGCGTTCTGATCTGTCATGGGGTTCTCCATGACTTCCGTGATCCGCTCTTTCTGTTCTTTGGCTTCCCTGGCAGACAGGAAATCCATGTCATCGTCATCGTGCTTGTAAACCAGCTTCAGGAATACAGGCGTGATCACCGTGGTGAATACCACGCAAAGCAGAATCGGCGTGACGAAGAACTCATTCAGAATGCCCAGCGCCATGCCTTTGTTGGCAACAATCAGTGCCACCTCACCACGGGAAATCATGCCGCAGCCAATCCGCAGTGACTGCTTCGGTGTGTATTTGCACAGCAGGGCACCGCCGCCGCAGCCGATGACCTTGGTCAGCACAGCGCCGATGCACAGCACCAGAATCAGCTCTATGAGTCCCCAGGAGAACTGGAAGGGCTCCAGCTTCAGGCCGATACTCGCAAAGAAAATCGGAGAAATCAGCATGTAGCTCATAGTGTTGATCCGGCGGGTTACATAGCTGCACTGTTTCGTGCCGGAAATAATCAGACCAGCCACAAAGGCACCGGTGATATCCGCCACACCGAAGAAATATTCGGAAGCCCAGGCCATGATCAGGGCAAATGCGAAGGAGATGATGGAGTAGCGCTGGAGACCATTGTTGTTGTCATGAGCAAACCACCAGGCGAAGAACTTGTGCATCACAATGCCCACAACCACGGCAAAGACCAGGAAGCCCAGAATCTTGAGCATAACCACGCCGATGTTGACAGAAGAATCCGCCATGCCCGTGACCAGGGTCAGGCAGATGATGCCCAGAACATCATCGATAACGGCTGCAGCCAGAATCGTATTGCCGGATTCCGTGGCCATGCAGTGCATTTCCTTCAGTGTTTCCACAGTGATGCCCACAGAAGTCGCTGTGAAGATCACGCCGATGAACAGATTCTCAATCCAGGCCTTGGGACCCGTGTTGTAGAACATGCCAATGATGAATCCTACAATCAGCGGTACGATCACACCCAGCAGGGCGATGATGAACGCCTTGAAACCGGCTCTGCGCAGATCGGTGATACTGGTTTCCAGACCAGCGGAAAACATAATGACGATAACGCCCAGTTCAGACAAGGCGGTGATGATGGTGTTGGGTTCAACCAGGTTCAGCATCGCAGGTCCCAGAACGATGCCGGCAACCAGGGCGCCGACAACCGCGGGCATCCGAAGCTTCTTGGAAAAAATTCCGAACAGCTTGGTACCCAGAAGGATCAGTGCAATGTCAAAAAGATAACGATAGCTCTCCATGGAATGCTCCTCCTGTAATTCACGTGCATTATCACAGAAAAAACCCGCAATGACGAATGACTTGCACCCCTGTGGATGAAACTGTCACATAATTCACCATAGGGAGCGGTTTCAAATTCCGAAGGAAGAAAACGCCGGAAAATCGGCTCATTCTGCAGGCAGCATCCTCTTTCAGACAGCCGCCGCAGCCCAGTAAAAACGGAAGAAGCCGCCTTCTTCCGCAGGATGTGCATCTTATTCAGCCACCGGCTCCAGCCCTGCCTCAGCCACGGGCGCATCGGCGTGATCCGTTCCGGCTTCCTCTTTGCAGGAAGCTGTCCCGGAGCCCGGGCCGAAAAGCTCCCGGAATTTCTCCAGCAGCTCCATGCTGGTCACTGCGTCATCCAGCGCCCGGTGGGTGGATTTGGTCAGTCCGTAATCCTCTGCCAGCGACCGCAGACTGAATTTGCTGCGCCCGGGCAGATGAGTCATGGCCAGTTTGCAGGTATCGATGTAGTTGTTGTCCAGAGGCAGATTCAGGTTCTCCGCCAGGAGCTTCATGTCGTTCTGGACGGAGTGACCAATCACCGGATCATCCTGAAGAAACCGCAGGACCGGTCTGGTGAGTGCCTGGATATCCGGGGCGGATTCCAGTTCTTCATCGCTGATTCCCGTGAGATCCATGATCACCGGAAGCAGTTTCTGGTGGGGGTTCACGAAGCTCTGGAACCGTTCCTGGGGTTCGCCGTTCACATACCGCACCATGCCGATTTCAATGATCTTGTTGTTGGGGTGGGTGCTGGTGGCTTCCAGGTCCAGGGCGATGTAGCGGTCGGGGAAGGAGTCCGGGTTGGGCTTGCCGTGGTACAGCCGGCGCATGTCCGGGCCCTTGCGTTTCTTTTTCTGTCCTGGGGAAGCCTGTGCTTTTTCCATGAGCGTAGCCCTGCCGGTGATTTTCACATAGGGCCGCCGGGCTTTTTCCAGGAGCATCTGCGAAAACAGTTCCGGGTCTTCGGTACTGGCTTTGTGTCCCAGGACAAAAAGCGTGGCTTTGTCAGGATGAGTGGTGAGAAACGCCCGGTGCTTTCTGGCGTCCTGTTCCACAGCGGCTTTTTCCTGGTCCGAGAAACTGCCCACCAGGCAGATTATCCGCCCCCGCAGGGAGCCGTCCAGCCGTTCTTCCAGCACATTGGCCAGACAGTCGGGTTTCCAGAGGCGGGCATAGAGTTCGTATTCGTCCATGACCGGGATGCAGGCACCATTCCGGACCGCTTCATCCCGCTTCAGGCGCAGTGCAGACTGATCGGTGGCTGCCTGGGTGGCAATGAACAGATCACAGGATTCATCCTGTCCCACACGGGTATAGTCTGAGTCCCGGAGCATTTTCTGGAGTCGCTTTTTCGGGATTTTCGGTGAGATGTCCATGAGAATGCGAGTCATGCGGATGCCTCCTTTGATGCGGGTGACGCGGGGGCTGCAGGTTTGCCCGGGCGGCTGGAAAGAATGAGGTTTGCCAGGGCACAGGCAATCAGCAGGCCGTAGCCAATCCAGCTCAGCCAGTCTGGGAGCTGTCCGAAGAACACCAGACCGAAGAGTGCCGAGAACAGGATCTGAGAGTAGTCGTAGATGGAAATCTGGCTGGCGGGGGCAAAGCCATAGGCGTAGGTGATGGCGAACTGTCCGCCGCTGGCAGCCAGACCGGTGCAAAGCAGCATGGCCAGCTGCTGCCAGGTGGGCATCACGAAGTCCAGGGCAATCAGCGGAATGACTGCGATGCAGGAGAAGGCCGAGAAGAAAAAGATGATCTTGGGCTTGGATACGCCGTTCTGGGTGAGTTTGCGCACATAGGTGTAGGCAAAACCGGCGGCCAGCGCTCCGAAGAACTGTATGATGGCGGGTCCCAGATCCGGGGTGAAACCGGGCTTGACCACCAGCAGGCTGGCGGTGAAAGCCAGCAGGATCAGGCCGGACTGCCAGGGCCTGATGCGTTCTTTGAGGATGATCCAGCTGGAGAGGATCGTGAAGAACGGCACCAGTTTCTGGATGGCGGTGGCGTCTGCCAGAAGCATGTGGTCCACGGCGTAGAAGTTGGCCAGCATGCCCAGGGTCCCGCAGACAGACCGCAGGGTGAGCAGCCCCAGGTCCTGTTTCCGGAAGGAGAACCCCTGACCGGCCCGGGCAATGGCAACGCCGGCTACGATCATGGCAATGAAGTTGCGGAAGAAAGTTTTTTCTATGGAAGGAATGTCTCCTGCCAGCCGGATGAACACATTCATGAGTGCGAAGCAGAAACTGGATGTCACCAGGCACAGGATTCCTTTTTGTTTACTGGACATGCTTTTATGATAGCCCCGCAAAGCAGACTTGCGAAGCGGGTTTGACCGTGAGAGAAAAACGCAGCGGGAAAAAGAGAAGCCGCTGACGGCAAACAGCCGGAAGCGGTTGACAGCCGGATGCCGCTGATCTGAAAATGAGGAACGGATCCAGAAGGAAAACAGGAGGTTCAGCCGGAGCATGAACATTGAAATCACACCGGATCACCGGAAACTGTACATATATAATGAAGAGAACCGGATCTTGAAGCGGTACCCCGTCCTGCTGACGGAGGGAGAATGGATCCTGTTTCTGGAGGAAAAAGACGGCCGGGACCAGATTCTGGCGGCCAGAGTTGCCTTTGATGCGCAGGGATGCATCGCAGCCTTTGACTGGCATCTGGACAAAGAGCAGTGGCACGAACTTCATGCACTGTGGAAACGCTGGGAGAGGACCCATCGGCGGACATGACCGGACAGCCGCCTTATCCACTTCTGGTGAATACCGGTGATGGGCGATGGCCCTGGGTATCAGACAGATGCCGGTCTCCTGAAAGACGGCAGAACACGAAAAAAGACTGCCTTGCCACAAGACAGTCTCTGAGGCTGCATGAAGTCCGGATCAGCCGGACGGGATGCTTTCAACAGCCGCCGGCGGGTTACCGGATGAAGTTGGTGGCGATGCCGGGCTCCTGTTCCGGCAGCCCCATGCTTTCCTTGCCCAGGGCAATGGATTTCATCAGGAAGGCCATGTTCCGGCCCAGGGTCCGCATCGTCTGCTTACCTTCTTCGTCCTCTGCGGCTTCTCCCGGTGTTCTGCCGTGGATGGAGTTCCAGTACTGGCTGGAGACCACGGGCATCTGGGAAATCGTGAAGTACTTGTT
Organism: uncultured Faecalibaculum sp.; assembly: GCF_910588395.1. Lineage (GTDB taxonomy): Bacteria > Bacillota_I > Bacilli_A > Erysipelotrichales > Erysipelotrichaceae > Faecalibaculum. Next base: position 11,409 of record NZ_CAJUPA010000030.1, read on the forward strand.
CAGGGCATCAAAGGTGGCGGAGGCACCGCCCCGGCGGCAGCAGACCACACTGGCACCCACCTTCATGCGCTTTTCAAAAGGCGTGGAGTAGAACAGCCGCTGGAGCAGGGCGAGAATCGTGGCATTGGGCTGGGCATAGTAGACCGGAGTTCCCACCAGCAGGCCATCGGCTGCTTCGAACTTCGGCGCCAGTTCATTGACGATGTCATGGAAGACACATTCGCCGTGGGTCTTGCAGTACCCGCAGGCGATGCAGCCCCGGATATCCTGGCTGCCCACCGTGATCCATTCCGTTTCGATACCGGCTTTGTTCAGCTCGGCTTCGGCTTCCCGCAGACCGATGGCGGTGTTGCCCTGGGGATGCGGGCTTCCGTTGAGAATCAGCACTTTCATGATTTTGTTCCTTCTTTCTTCGCTGCTGTGCATATCTGCTTTTATCATAGCAAACCTGTAAAGGGCGGATCGGCTGCTGCAATCCCCGGGTTTCTGCGCCGCCCGAAGCCCCGGCAGCCATCGGCAGCCAGACAGGAAAGAGGTTCCCGGGTGTCTGCCAGACACCTGCTGCGGCCGCGGCTGGTATCATCTACTGGACGGATACAGGAAAGCGAGGAAACGAAATGAGTTTCAAAGACAGCAAAGTGGTGATCGTGGGCTGCGGAAATGTGGGCAGCACCATCGCCTATACGATTCTCAACCAGGGACTCTGCGAGCAGATCGTGCTCATTGACCGGAATGAGGAAAAGGCCTATGCGGAGGCACTGGACATGACCCATGCGGTGTACTTCATGAACCGGAACATCGAGATCCGCAGCGGCGGATATGAAGAGTGCAAAGACGCGGATCTGGTGGTGATCACGGCTTCGGCGCCGATGCCCAAGGATGCCCATGACCGGCTGGAGATGCTGGCACCTTCCATGAACATCATGAAGTCCATCACGGAGAGTGTCATGGCATCGGGATTTGACGGGGTGTTCCTGATTGTCTCCAATCCCGTGGACATCATGTCCTATTATGTCTGGAAGCTGTCGGGTCTGCCGGCAAACCGGGTGATCGGCTCCGGGACGACACTGGATTCCGCAAGACTGTGTGCAGAGCTCTCGGGTCTCTATGATCTGGATCCCAAGAGCGTGGAAGCGTTCATCTGCGGGGAGCACGGAGACAGCGAAGTGGTGCTGTGGGATTCTGCGACGATTGGCGGCAAGCCGGTGACGGCGGTCATGGAAGACAACCTGGAGCGGACAAAGGAAACCACCCGCCAGACACTGCATGACAAAGTGATCAATCTGGGCTGGGAGGTGTTCAATCGCAAAGGCAATACCTGTTACGGCATTGCGGCGGCCACCTGTGCAATCATCAAGTCGATTCTCTTCAACGAAAACCGCATTTATCCGGTGTCGGTGCTGCTGCAGGGAGAATACGGGCAGGACAATGTGTTCCTGTCCGTCCCCGTGATTCTGGACAAGACCGGCGCCCGGGAAATCGTGGAAATCGACCTGAGCGCAGACGAGCAGGAAAAACTGAAGACATCCGGCGAGATCATGAAGTCATTCCAGGACGAGCTTCATCTCTAAAAGAGCTGTCCGAAAGGCCCGAAAGAAACCACAGAAAAAACCGGCTGAAGCCGCTCTGTGCCCCCGAATACGGGAAGCCAGCGGCACTCAGCCGGTTTTGCATTTTCTGAACCGCCATGGAAGCGGCCCGGCATGCGCACCATCGGCCCCATTGGACCGACAGCGACTCAACCATTGGAAGTCGCTTTCCTGGCAGCAGCCTGGCAGACACCCGCCCACAGGCGGCAGTTTGTCTGGCTGCTACAGAATCGTCACCGAAATTCCAGGATTCATCACCGGAGCCACAGGCGGCAGGGCGATGCCCAGCGTTTCCCGCAGCACATCTTCCACCGTCTGCACCGGAATGATCTCCAGCTTTTCCTTCACAGAAGCCGGAACCTCCTGCAGATCCTGGCGGTTGTCCCAGGGGATCAGCACCTTCGTGATCCCCGCCCGGACAGCACCGTACAGCTTCTCCCGCAGACCGCCGATCGGCAGCACATTGCCCGACAGCGATACTTCACCGGTCATCGCCAGACGGCTGGACACCGGACGGTTTGTCACCAGGGAAGCCAGTGCGGTGAAGATTGTGATGCCCGCCGAAGGACCATCCTTCGGTGTGGCCCCCGCCGGGAAGTGAATGTGCAGATCCCGGTCCTTGAACAGCCCGGCATCCACCGGCAGCCGGCTCTTGAGCAGCGACAGCGCGATCCTGGCGGATTCCTTCATCACATCTCCCAGCTGCCCGGTCAGAATCATCTGACCGGACCCGGGCATGTCGGTCGTCTCGATGAACAGCACCTCGCCACCCACCGCCGTCCAGGCAAGACCCGTCACCACACCAGCCGGATTGGCGTCCTTCACCTTCTCGTGCCGGGCACTCACAGGACCCAGGATCCGTTCCAGATCCTGCGATTCCACCTGAACCGTTCCGTTTTTCAGGATGTTCTCCGACTCATGCCGGGCAATCGCCGCGATCCGCTTCTTCAGCCCCCGGCAGCCGGCCTCCATTGTGTAGTTTTCCACCAGTGTTTCGATGGCACCCTCGCTGATCATCAGCTGATCCTGCCGGATCCCGTGATCCTCAAGCACCTCCGGAATCAGGTGGTCCTTCGCGATGTGGAATTTCTCCTCACCGGTATACGACGGAACTTCAATGATCTCCATCCGGTCCAGCAGCGGACCGGGGATCGTGTCCAGACTGTTTGCTGTGGCAATGAAGAACACATCCGACAGGTCATAGGGCTGATCCAGATAGTGATCGCTGAAAGTGTCGTTCTGCTCCGGATCCAGCACCTCCAGCATCGCCGCCGCCGGATCCCCCGAGAAGCCGCCCTGCATCAGCTTGTCCACTTCATCCAGAATCATCACCGGGTTGGTTTTCCCGGCTTTTTTCATCGACTGCAGCACACGTCCGGCCATGGATCCCACATACGTCCGACGGTGCCCCCGGATCTCCGATTCATCCCGGACACCACCCAGGGACATCCGCACATAAGGCCTGTCCAGCGCCTCGGCGATGGACTTGCCCAGAGAGGTTTTGCCCGTCCCCGGAGGCCCCACCAGCAGCAGCGCCGAACCCTTGCTGCTTTTCCGCAGCCGCATCACAGCCAGATGCTCCACGATCCGTTCCTTGACCTTGTCCATGCCATAGTGCCGTGAATTCAGAATATCCCGGGCCTTGTCCAGATCCGCTTCCTGCACCGGCTCCTTCTTCCAGGGCAGCGACAGTGCGAACTCCAGATACGTCCGGATGTTGTCCGTTTCCGGACCCGGCTGACTCTGGTTCTCCAGCTTCCGGGCCTCCTCCAGCATCGCTTCCTGGACCTCAACCGGCATGTCGCTGGCCATGATCCGCGCCCCGAAGGAATCATCCTTGTCCTGCTCCCCGGAAGAACCCGTTGTCTCCTCCAGTTCCTCCTGCAGCGCCTGGATCTGCCGGCGCAGCGCCTGTTCCTTATAATAGCGGGACGCTTCCCCCGACAGCTTTTCCTGCATCTCCAGATTCAGCGCCACCATTTCCTTCTGCCGCAGCAGCAGATCGATGAAATGCAGACAGCGTTCCTTTATGGAATCTGTCTCCAGCAGCTCGAAGCGCTCCTGCGCCGACAGCGGCATGTACTGCGCCAGATACGTGATCAGCTGGTTGATATCCCCGTATCCCTCTGCGATCCGGGCAATGCGCTCGCCGCCCCGGATGTGACCAGAGATCTCCTTCACAAGATTCCGGATATACCCCAGCATATCCTGCGCCGCCCGCTCATCCAGATCCTCCCGGTCTGCAGCCAGTTCATACACCGCCGCCGGGAACCGCCCTGCGATCATCTGCGTGATCTGCACGCGCTGCAGCGTCACCGCCGTGGCATCGCTGCCATCCACCGACGTGATCATGCACGTCACACCGCAGCCATAGAAGTCTTCTTCTTTCCATGTATCCCGGCTGGATTCACTGCGGATGGGCACAGCCACAAACAGATCTTCCTGAAGCCGGTGAATGTCCGCTTTGGACAAATCCTTGAGTCGAATTGTGGTGCCAGGCAGCAGGAGCGTGCCAGGTACCGGCAGCACGGGAGCCGAATAACTTTTGTTTTCGATTTCCATTACGTTTCCTCTACTTTCCAAGTGCCTGATGAAAATCCCGCCTTCTCTGCCGATGCGGCCGCCAGGCGGCCTGGGCAGGGCAGACAGAATGCAGAATTCCCATTGTTACTGTCAAATTATATGATCTGGTCCTGTTTTTGTCAATACACCTACTTTTCATATCTGCTCATACTTTAAGATGAAAACCGCCGGTCTTCCACTGATCCGGTTTTCAAACCCGCTCCTGTTTTTGATACCTGCTGTGCAAAATGATACAATCACCCCGAGGTGACTTCTTTATGAAGGAAATGATTGTCTATGCCAGCGAGGCGTGCCCCATGCGGGCGGCCTGCCGGGCACTGGAAGGAAAATGGAAGATTCCCATGATTTATGTGCTCAACGAAAACGGCACACTGCGCTACAACGAGCTCAAACGCGCCCTGGGCATCACCAACATGATGCTCTCCAGCACCCTGAAGGAGCTGGAGGAAGAGGGCCTGGTGATCCGGGTGCAGTACAATGAAATTCCACCCCGGGTGGAGTACCATCTGTCGGCCCTGAGCCGGCAGCTGATTCCGGTCCTGGACGCCTTCTGCCAGTGGGGAGAAGTGCTGCTGGCTCAGGAAGAAGCCGGAAAACCGGAGCAGTGAAGCGGGCAGCGGGACCGGAAACAGAAAACGCCCGGCTCTCTAGGAGACCGGGCAGATCAGAGGTGTCAGATGGCTGTGGCCGAACTGGCTGAACATTTCCGCCAGCCCGCCGCTCATGGAACACAGGTTCTTCATGATGGACAGCCGGGAGAGTTCCGCGACGGTCACATGACGCTGAAGAACGGCGTATTCGTAATACGCCACGAGCTGTTCTTCGGTGAATGACTCGTTCATGCTCATCACCGAAGCAAGATAGATGGCTGTGATGAGCCGCAGACTGGATTCACGTCCTGACAGGGCAACATCCGGAAGATGGGAAACGATCCGGCTGTAGTTTGTCCAGGTGGCTTCCATCAGGGAACCGGTGTCGGTGATTCCCAGTACCTCCCGGGCGGCGGTTTCAAACAGCCCGGAGAATGCCCGCCAGGTCAGCCTGGTGAACATGGAATGCTGCATGGTTCTGTTCTCCTTCCATTTCTGTTTTTCTGCAATAAGGAAAGAATACAGCACAGCCGGAAGAACGTAAATGTGCCGGATTGCTGCCGGTTTCAGCTGGTGACAGCTCCACATTCCCTGCCACAGCGGCAACCGCTTTCAGCGGCGGGTGTCAGTTCAGTCCGGCTGCCGGGATTCTTCCTCCTCCGCTTCCTCCGCTTCCATGAAAGCCGGAGACTCGATTAGTGTCCAGAGATCATCGATGTACTGGGACAGCAGGAAGTGGAACAGTTCGTTCAGAGAATGCGTCTCCAGGAACTGGATCAGACGGGGATCTTCCGTCTCGCAGGTCAGTTTGCAGGTAAATTTCATGATATGATTTCCTCCTGACAGAACCATATCAGAGCCGGCGCGAAAAAAAGTGACAAACCGGGAAAGTTAAGGTGAAAAATGAAACACAATCGATTCAGCCAGCGGCTGTCGCTCTGCCTGCTGGGGATCCTGCTGATCTCCGGCTGCACCACTGCGGCAGAAACACCCGCCTTGCAGACCGCCGAGAACCAGGGATGCGGGGAGACGGAAACAGCCTGCGAAAGCCCCGCTGTGGCAGAAGAAGCGGAAGACATGACGGAGATTTCCTTTGACCAGGCCATTCAGTACCTGGAGTCCATGGCACCCGGGGTGTATTATTTCGGCTTTGAGAAATGTCCCTGGTGCCAGGAAGCCGTGCCGGTGCTGCTGGAGGAAGCCGAAAAGACCGGACAGCAGATTTTTTACGTGAAAACCCGGGATGAAGACAAAAAACGGCTGTACGACGACGCACAGAAAGAGCGGATCACGCCGTTTCTCGAACCCTGGATGAAGGATAATGAAGACGGGGAACTGACGCTGTACGTGCCTCTGGTGATCCGGGTTCACAACGGCGAAATCACCGGCGGCCACCAGGGGACGGTGGAAGGCCATGATGCCAAAGAAGCGGCGATGACAGATCAGCAGAAGCAGGCGCTTGCCGGAATCTATCACAAAGTGCTCACCGGCAAAACCGATACAGCCGGCTGAAAGCCGGAAAGCCCCGGACCGCATCCAGTCCGGGGTTTTTCAGATTCTTTGGACTGCCGGGCAGTCAGCTGTCTGTTCCGTTATTCGTTCGCCGGGCGGCAGTCCTGCACAAAAGCCAGCAGGCCTTCTGCATCCAGCACCTTCCGGCAGTCCGGGGCCTGAAAGGCAAAGAGAACGGCATCGGTGGCACCGCAGCAGTTCATGTCTTCCAGGACCGTGAAGACACCAGTCTTTCCGTGATAAAAGCTGTCTTCTCCCAGATACACAAAGGGCTGGTCCTTCAGCTTCCACACCAGGGACAGTGCCTGATTTTCCGTATCCATGGGCTCAGTACCGGATGGAATCCGGGTGGCGGATCAGGTTTTCCGACACCAGCAGCTGGAAAGTCTCGTCCTTGTCAAAGGGGACCTTGTCTTTCCAGAACCGCATGAAGCGACTCTGCTGTGCGGCCCAGGTATCCACCGCATCACTCAGGCGTTTGCCGGCTTCCACCTGCGTCCAGTGGGGACGGTCCAGAGAGTAGTCGGTTTCTGACTGCGCCTGATCCAGTTCCTGGATGGAAGCCCGCAGGGCATCCACATCCTCCTGCCAGCTTTTGTCAAACTCCAGAGGCAGCCAGGCGGTGGAAGCCAGTTCCAGAACCGTGGCATCTTTCAGGGTTTCATCGGATTCCCGGGTGAGGTATACGTCCTTGAAATGATAGGGACGGATGGAATACAGCTCTTCCTTGGTCAGCGGCTCCAGCTGCAGCAGCTTTCTGAAAGCAGCCAGTTCGGCTTTGGGCTGATGGAATTCCGCCCAGAACACTTCATAGGGAAGTGGGCTGCCGGTTTCTGCCCGCAGTACCAGACCCACTTTCAGGGTGCCGGTTCCTTTCAGGGGATTCGACGCCGGTTCTTCCATGACGAGTGTACGTTCCTGAAGCATAGTGTGATCACTCCTTATCATCATCGTTTGTGCTGTCTTCAGTATAGCACGGAGAGCCGGGAATACACCGGAATACGTGAAATGATTCACAATATCTGTCTGATGGCAGCCGTTGGCATCCGGAAAGCCTGTCTGTTAAGATGAATCATATATGCACGCAGGACACAGGAGGATCCCTCATGAAGAACATGCTCTTTGTCTGTCACGGCAACATCTGCCGCTCCGCCATGGCCAAATACATCGCCCGGTCCATGGCCGATCCCGAAGACTATCACTTTGATTCCGCCGCCACCAGCCGGGAGGAAATCGGTGCAGATCTCTATCCCCCTGCCAGGCGGACCCTGACACGTCACGGGATTCCCTTTGACACCCATCACGCCAGGCAGGTCACACCGGCAGATTATGACCGCTTTGATGCCATTGTGGTCATGGATGAAAACAACCTGCAAAACATACGCCGCATCATCCCCGCAGATCCGGAGCACAAAATCTTCCGACTGCTAAAGCGGGACGTGGCCGATCCCTGGTATACCGGCGACTTTGAAACCACATATCAGGATCTGGTGACGGGAATCAGCCGGCTTCTGGAAGAAGGGCCAAACAGCTGATGAAACAGAACCTGCACACCCACTGCCAGTTCTGTGACGGAAAGGATACCGTGGAGGAACTGGTCAGAACCGCCCTGGACAAAGGCTTTGATTCCCTGGGATTCTCCAGCCACGGCTATGCCCATCCCCTGGATGCCTGTTCCCTGGACGATGAACGGGAAGCTGCCTACATCTATTCGGTTCTGGAAGCCCGGGCCCGGTATGGGGATCGGCTGAAGATCTGGCTGGGCATCGAGGAAGATCTCACCGGCCGCATCTACGCGGATCCCGCTTTTGACTATGTGATCGCATCCGTGCACTTCATTCCCGTGCCCGACGGTCAGTGGAAAGCCGTGGATTACAGTCCCGAGCTGACCCGTGAGATGATTCAGACAGATTTCCAGGGAGATTTTCTCGCCTATGCCCGGGCTTATTACAATGAACTGAAGAAAATCGCCCACCGGCCGGAAGCGGATATCGTGGGTCATCTGGATCTGCTCATGAAGTACAACGAAGGGGAAGCCCTGCATCCCTTTGATGATCCTGCCTATCTGGACCTGGCCATGGAAGCCATTGACGAGCTGATTGCCGCGGACAAGATTTTCGAAATCAACACCGGTGCCATGTCCCGAGGCTATCGCAGCGAGCCCTATCCGCAGGCGCTGCTGCTGAAGTATATTCAGACCCATGGCGGGAAAATCTGCATCACCTCCGACTGTCACGCCAGAGACAATCTGGACTGCGGCTTCGACATCGCCCGAAACCGGGCAAAGGCAGCGGGATTTGACCAGGTCATGGTTCTCACGGAACAGGGGTTTGTGCCGGACTCTCTCTGGGACTGAGCGCTTTCCCACTTTGCGCCATTGCAGTGCACCCTCACAGACAGCAGCCGTGCTGTCTTTTTTTGCCTGTCTCCCGCAGCAGACAGACACCGTCCGCCGCCCATGGGCAGGATACCTGAAGTCCCGGGAATGCGGGGCTATGATTCTGTTACAGGAGTTCTGAAGAATTCCGCTGTCCGCAGCAACAGCGTGCGGAACGGACAAAGGAGGGAACACCATGCCCTGTACAACCATTCTCGCCGGAAAAGACGCCACGTATGATGGCAGCACCATGATGGCGCGCAACGATGATTCCGGTGCCGGCAAATTCACTGTCAAAAAATACGTCCTGATTACTCCGGACCAGCAGCCCGAACACTATGAATCCGTCACATCCCATGTGAAAATCGACCTGCCGACGGATCCCATGAGCTATACCTGCTGCCCGAATGTGGAACCCGGCACGGGATACAAATCCGAAGCCGGAATCAATGCAGCCACCGTGGCCATGAGTGCCACGGAAACCATCACCTCCAATCCCGGAGTACTGGGGGCTGATCCGCTGGTGGAAACCGGAATCGGCGAAGAGGACTTCGTGACCATCATCCTTCCCTATATTCACAGTGCCAGGGAAGGGGTGCTCTATACCGCGAAACTCCTGGAACAGTACGGAACCTATGAGATGAGCGGCATCGGCTTCTCCGATCCGGACGAAGTGTGGTATCTGGAAACCATCGGCGGTCACCACTGGATGGCCCGACGGGTGCCGGACAACTCCTATGCGGTGATCCCCAACCAGCTGGGCATTGACTACTTTGATTTTGAAGATGCCGCCGGTCCGCAGAAAAACTGCCTGTGTTCGGCGGATCTGAAGGCGTTCGTTCAGAAAAACCACCTGGATCTGTCCATGGATCCCCAGGATGTGTTTGATCCCCGGGCGGCTTTCGGCAGCCATGCGGATTCCGACCATTCCTACAACACCCCCAGAGCCTGGTGGATGGAACGGTATTTCAACCCGAATACCTTCGTCTGGGATGGCCCCGATGCGGACTACAAACCAGACAGCGACGACATTCCCTGGTGCCTGGTGCCGGAGAAGAAAATCACCGTGGAGGACATCCGGTATGTCCTGGCTGGTCATTACCAGGGCACACCCTACGATCCCTACATGCACCACGGAGATATGTCTATGGCCGGGGCCTTCCGCACCATCGGCATCAACCGGACGGCATTCCTTGGACTGTGCCAGATGAAAGCCGACGGCACTTCCGTGGAATGGCTGTCTTTTGCGGCCAATGAATTCAACGCCCTGATCCCGTTCTATCAGCACATCTCTGCCACCCCGGCGTATGTGGCGGATACCACCATGGAAGTAAACACCGACAGCTTCTACTGGACCAGCCGGCTGATCGCGGCCATGGCTGATGCGGTGGACAGGCAGACAGCGTCCATCATCGAGCGGTATCAGAACCGAACCATGAATGAATCTCACCGGATCCTGGATGTCTACGATCCGCAGATTGCCGCTGCAAAGGATGAGGAAACCCGGCAGAAGCTGTGCATGGAAGCCAATCAGAAACTGGCGGATATGGCAGAAGCAGCGAGTCAGGAAGCCCTGGGACAGGTGCTGTATACCCTGTCCAACAACATGAAAAACGCCTTCTCCAGAAGCGACGCATAAAGATCTGCCGCCAGTATCCGGAAAACTGTCTTCATCAGACCGAAACCGGACAGAAACGGCACAGAAAGCCGGCTCCCTCGCAGAGCCGGTTTTCTGCTGCCTGCCGGTCAGGACCGTGTGTGAAGCACCGGAATGACAGCGCCTGCTGCCTGCCCGGAACCGGAACGTGGTATCTTCAATACATGAAGCCCGCTTTTCTCTCTTTTTGCCATGGCTGGCCGGAAGAAGAGAAAGGCGGCATGAACAGGAGGAAAGACCATGCCCTGCACCACTCTGCTTGTGGGAAAACTCGCTTCTGCCGATGGAAGCACGCTGATCGCCCGGAACTCGGATTCCGGCGCCGGTGCCTATACCCCGAAGAAATTCGTGGCTGTACCCCCGGAAGACCAGCCCCGTACCTACACCTCGGTGATCTCCGGCGTCACCATTGCGCTCCCGGAGGATCCCATGCCCTATACCTGTGTGCCCAATGCCCTGAAAAACGAAGGAGAGTGGGCATCCGCCGGAATCAATGCTGCGAATGTGGGCATGACTGCCACGGAAACCATCACCTCCAATCCCCGGGTCCTGGGCGCCGATCCCCTGGTAAAAAACGGCATCGGGGAAGAAGACCTGGTGACGCTGGTGCTGCCCTATGTGAAAACCGCCAGAGAAGGATGCCTGCGCCTTGGATCCCTGCTGGAAGAATACGGCACCTATGAAATGAACGGCATCGGCTTCAGCGACGAAGATGACGTCTGGTGGCTGGAAACCATTGGCGGACACCACTGGATGGCCAGGCGGCTGCCGCAGAATGCCTATGCGGTGATCCCCAACCAGCTGGGCCTGGATTTCTTTGATTTTGCCGACCCGGAAAACTTCATCGGATCGGCGGATCTGGAAGCATTCGTGAAACACAACGCTCTGGACCTGCGAATGGACCCGGAGGAGCCCTTCAATCCCCGGGATGCCTTCGGCAGCCATGACGACTCCGATCATACCTACAACACCCCCAGAGCCTGGTGGGCCCTGAGCCGCCTCAACCCGGATTCCTTTGCCTGGACCGGACCTGACGCGGATTTCACCCCCGAAAGCAATGATCTGCCCTGGTGCCTGGTTCCCGAGAAGAAAATCACAGTGGAAGACGTGAAATACGTGCTTTCCGGACACTACCAGCAAACCCCCTATGATCCCTACCTGCATCATGGGGATACCTCTATGGCTGGAGCATACCGCACCATTGGCATCAACCGGACGGATTACCTCGCCTGCTGCCAGATTAAAACCGGTGCGCCTTCCATTCAGTGGCTGGCCTATGCCTCCAATCCCTTCAACGTCATGGTGCCTTTCTATACCGACATCATCGCCACCCCGGCCTATGCGGCGGATACCACTGACAGCGTCAGCACCGGCAGCTTTTACTGGACCAGCCGGCTGATCGCCGCCATGGCAGACGCCTGCGACCGGCAAAGCGCGATCTTTATCGAACGGTATCAGAACACAACCACTGCCCGTTGCCGGGAAATCCTGAACAGGAGTACCCCTGAGATCCAGGCTGCTTCCGGAAAAGACAGGATCCATCTGTGCATGGAAGCCAATGAGCAGATCGCCGAAGTCACCAGGGAACAGGCGCAGAAGTGCCTGGGAGAAGTGCTCAAGGCGCTCTCCGACAATATGAAAAACGCTTTCTCCCGCAGCGATGCCTAGAGAATGAGACGTGAAAAGACTTTCCGGACCCAGGATCCTGGAAAGTCTTTTTTTTCGGGAATGCCGATGAAAGCCGGTGCCTGAAACCGGCCGGATTCACAGAGCATTCTTCTGCACGAAGACCAGCGTGTCTCCTTCCTGCAGCAGGGTGGTGCCATCTGGAATCAGCATCCGCTCATGACGGGAAATGCACACGATGGGACGGGAAGCGATTTCCGCCAGAGACTTCCCGATCCGGGGATCATCCCCATCCAGAACCTCAGAATCCAGCAGGTTTCTTGCGGAATGATATGGCTGCGTCGTGATCACCAGACGGTCCTGTTTCTGCAGCAGGGTGCCGCCTTCCGGAATGATCCGTTCTCCATCTCTGATTACCAGAGCTGTGGCCATTCCCGGCGGCAGCGCCAGTTCAGCCAGGGTTTTGCCGGCCCAGCCAGATTCGGAACCCAGCTCCAGCAGAGAAAACTGCAGATCCGGTTCTGCTCCATAGTCACTGAAGGTTTTCAGCACATTCCCGGATTCATCACTCATATGCAGCCGGCGCGCAATCCAGGGCAGCAGCGTCCCCTGCAGGCTGATGGAAAACAGTACCACGCCAAAGACAATATGAAATACATCCTGACCAAGTCCCGGGACTGTCATGCGGGCCATGATTGCAAAAACGATGGAAGCAGCTCCCCGAAGCCCCGCGGCAGATACCACCAGCTTTTTGGCCAGTGAACTGCGAAAACCGGACAGGCAGAGAAACACGGCAGCGGGTCTGGCCACAAGGGTGAGAAACAGGAAGATGCCAAAGGACAGGGGTAGAACCGCAAGAATGCTGTCAGGATCTGCCAGCAACCCGAGAATGAAGAATATCGTCATCTGCATCAGGGTGGAGAGCCCATCGAAAAAAGGAACCAGCTCTTTCTTGTGACGCAGCCGGCTGTTGCCCAGGATCAGACCCGCCAGATAGACCGCCAGGTAGCCATTTCCTGCCAGCAGTGTGGAACCCGCGTAGGCCATGAGCGCACAGGCCAGGACAAAGACGGTGAGGAATCCGGAAAACTCCAGCTGCACTTTGGAGAGAAACCAGAGGGCAAACCGGCTGATGAGCCAGCCTGCCAGCAGCCCGATGCCAATCTGACACAGGAGGATCCAAAGGATGTCCAGCCAGGTTACGGTGGTCTGCATCATGGTCAGGATCACTGTCACCAGCAGATAGGACACCGGATCGTTGGAACCGGATTCCAGCTCCAGCAGAGAATCGGTGTGGTCCCTGAGTGCCAGTTTCTGGTTCCGCAGGATGGAGAATACACTGGCGGCATCGGTGCTGGAAATCAGAGATCCGGTCAGCAGAGCGGTGAGCCAGGGCATCCCCAGGGCGTAGTGGCAGAAGAGTCCGGTGAGAGCGGCTGTGGTCAGAACACCGGCCGTGGCCAGGATTCCTGCCGGCAGTGCGGCTTTTTTTGCGGCTTTCCAGCGGGTCTGAAAGCCGCCGTCAAACATGACAATGACCAGGGCCGCTGTGCAGATGGATTCTGTCAGGGCGAAGTCGGAAAAGACCGGACCCAGACTTGCGTCGTTGCCGACAAAGAGTCCCAGAAAGATGAATCCCAGCAGCATGGGCACTTTCAGCCGCGAAGCCAGGCGGGAGACGATAACGGAAAGAATGATGACAATTGCGGCCATCAGAAGCAGAACGGTAACCAATGCATCACAACCTTTCATGAAATTTCAGAAACTTGTTACACCCATTGTCACATTTATCCTGCGGATGGGGCAAGAATCATGCCAGCGGGCCAGATGGGCAGGGACATGGGAAGGAGCCGGAAAAGCGGAGTTTCCGGGAGTGAACCCCAGTAAAAAGGTGGTAAAACGGGAGATTGTGAAAAAAGCTGACGGGTTTGGAAGTGCACAGTGAAGATGTTTAGTAAAAAATAGACCATAAAACGGCTGATACAGGAATAAAATGGAACGAAAAATTACAAAACAAAAGTTTCTGTTTTCGTTGAATCTGTAATCTTACGGCGGTAAGATAACGGCAAGAAAGCAAGTAAGCGTTTACAGAAAGAAAGTTATTATATAGCTATGACATTCCTCGGTTTAGTAAACGTTTACCGGAAAGATGAGAAGATGAAAGCACAATCGAAGCTGTCCAGCCTGCTGGCTGTTTCCCTGACACTCACATCCCAGGCGGGACCGGTTCTGGCCAATGAAACAGAAGCGCCCGTCCAGGAACCTGTTACGGCTCCTGCTCCGGCAGAGGCCGCAGCGGAACTGACGGATGCGGTCACACTCCCTGAAGAGACACCGGCGGATACAACAGCCGGAACTGCGCCTGCTGCGGATGGAAACGGGCAGGAAGAAGCAAAACCGGAAACCTCTGTCTCGGAGCAGACAGCGAATTCTGCCCCGGAAGATTGGAAGTCGAAAGCGAAAGAAGAGGCAGTGACTGAGGTCCAGACAGCTCCGACAAAGAAGGAGACTGTCAATGAAGCACCTGCAGCAGATACTCTTGAGACGTATTTTGCTTTCAGAGATGAGAATGGTCAGATTGTCCCTATCGTTGATTCCAATCAGAGTGCAACGTACAATAAGACGTTAAAACTTGGGGAAGAACGGCAGCTTCTGACTACTATGCAGACCAAAGAGCTCCGAGAATTCAGAGGATATGAAGCCCCTGCGGATCTTTATAACTGGAAACTTTGCTATAGAAAAGCAGGGACGATTGAACTGATAGATGCGGCGGGCAATGTAATATCAACCAGCAACAATGTTGAAAATGGGCGTATTGCTCTTTACTTTGATGTTGCTCCGAAAGCAGTCAAAACAACCATCACCTTCAAGGCAACAGGCGAAGGCGGATTTGCCAACGAAAACAACGGTTATGACAAGTATGACCAGACGACCGAGTTTACAGAAGGGGATGAAATCAAATTCCCTGAAACAAGAGCCGCAGCCGGACATGAGCTGAAATGCTGGCGGGATGAGAGCGGCAATGAGTATGCTCCCGGAACAGTAATCAAAGCAGCCGGTGAAGCTCAGATATTTACAGCTGTGTTTGTTGCGAAGACCATTTCCGTTACTTTCAAGATTGATCCGACAGCTGCTGGTTCGTTCAAAGACAGTGGTAAAAGTGGCTGGACGTTGAATACGGATGGCAGCTATACCTATGCAGTTGCATACAAGAAAGGTGCGAAGTACTCCTTCCCGTCGGTAAATGTTAATCGGGGATACAGCACAGGAACCTGGACAGATGCAGACGGCAACAAAATATTCGGATCCACTAGCAACAAAACTCTTCCGACTGAAGATGTTGTTTACACCTACAATATTCCACAGGCAGCAAAGCTGAATGTGAGGGTTCAGATTGCTGATTCGGAGACAGGTGATATTGTTCTTACTCCTACCAGTGGAAGTTCTTATGAACTGAATTCGAAATACAAGTTCCTGACAGCTGGTCAGATCAAGGCGCTGGAGGAAAGTGGTTATCAGATCCCTGAGGGAGCAGCGGACTGGAAGGTTCAGTACAACGCTGTGAATACTGTTCAGCTGCTGGATGCAGAAGGAAATGTTCTTGACACTGCTGAATATGATGAATCAACCAAGAAGTATGTCATCACGTACGCCCTGCAGAAGAAGGAAGCTGTCAAGACGACCATCACCTTCAAATCCAATGGCAATGGCGGATTCCCGAATGAATATGGTGGCTTTGGCTCAGCTCCGAAAGTTTTTGCAGATCTCAAGGAAGGCACAGAGGTAACTGTACCTGAAGTGGTGGGAAGTAAAGGATACGAACTTGCATACTGGAAAGATCAGGATGGGAACAAAGTGAATCTGGGCAAGACGGTCACATCCACTGATAAAGACCAGACCTATACAGCGTATTTCCAGATTAAGACGATCAGCGTAACCTTCCGAGTGTTCAACCCTGAAGGCGGATCTTTCAAACCGATGACCAGTTCTGGCTGGACAGCAAATGAAGATGGCAGTCTGACATATACGAAGACATGGTCTTCCAATGGCAAAGTTACTATGCCAACACCACTCCCGAATGATGGCTGGCAGAACAAGGGAAGCAACGGAAGCTACTGGGCAGATGAAGAAGGCAACAAGCATGTCTACCAGCCTGGCTCCAGTATGTCTATTCCCGAAAATGATGAGACCTATACATTTGTCTATGTGCCTTCTTCTTCCCGGAACTACGCGATCAGCTATACAGATGAAGCAGGAAATGAGATTTATTCTGGCAATGGCAAAGTCAATTACAAAGAGACGGTGCCGGCTGTATCTGACTATGCAAGACGGTCCCTGGATGGAAAAGGATACGAAGTGGCAGGAAGCTGGGACGGCTGCAAACTGACTTATCCAGCTGCCAATGTCATGAACATTGTCGACGCTGAAGGAAATGTGGTTCTGAAAGGCAAGCTCAATGCTTCCACAAAGAAATTCGAATTCACCATTCCTGTAACCAAGAAGGAAGCGGTCAAGACAACCATCTCCTTCGACTTTGGAGCTGGTGGCAGCGGCAGCATCCGCAAGACCTACACAGATGTTGTGGAAGGTGAAGAAGTAGATGTACCGGAACCCACTCCGATTGCTGGTTACGAATTCACTGGCTGGACTGACTCCAAGGGCAGCAAGGTGGAACTGGGGGCCACAGTCAAAGCCGCGAAGGAAAACCAGAGCTACAAGGCGAACTTCATCGGCAAGGAAATCACCATTACCTGGAAGGCAACTGTACCTGGTGTAGTCCAGTTTAAACTCCCGACTGGATCCAGAGGCAAGGATATGACGATTCTGGAAGATGGATCCGTACAGCTGAAAACGCGGTACTCTTCCACGACCTGGAAAATATATTTCCCGACGCCCACGATCACAGATGAAATCAATTATGAAAAGTCCATTTCCATCTCCGGCGGCAAGAGTCACTGGAGTCATGGAGATATGACTATCAGCTGGACAAACTTTACCTTGAAGCATACGGATGACGGTGACTCCTATACGCTGGTGGTTATGCCGAAAGCGCTGCGCTACTACAACATCAACTATGTAAATGAGGCAGGAGACACAGTTTACTCGCCGTATACAAAGGTGAACTATCAGGATTCTAATGCAGTCAACCAGAGTTACACACAGAACAAGCTGAATGAACTTGGTTATGAAATGACTGGCAACTGGGCTGACAGTTCCGTTGTCTATGACAAGGCAGGTCTGCTGGAAATCAGGGACAAAGATGGCAATGTACTTGCAACTGCCGTTCAGAAAGAAAACAAGCCTAACGAACAGGTTTTCACCATCCCTGTACAGAAATCCCGTTTCAGTGTTTCCACAACCATCGGCGATGGAAAAGCATCTGTTACCGAGATCAAACGCGGGGAAGACTTTGAACTGAACCTGAATGAGATCGAAGTTCCGGAAGGAAAAGTGATTTCCCAGGTTCTGGTGGATGAAGAGGCAGTGACACCGGAAGACGGCAAAGTCATTCTGGATAATGTCACGGCTGATCACACTGTGAATGTGCAGCTTGTGGATGCAACGCTGGATCTGGACGTAGCCTTCATGCATGCAGCAGACGGCGAACAGCATCTCAAGACCATGGCTCTGAACTTGAATGAAAAGACGCCGGTGGTTACAGACGCAGATCATGAAGCTCTCGCGGAAAAAGGCTATGGACTGAACGAGGCAGCATACCTGGTTTATGACAGAGAAGGCCACATCACCGTTCTGGATGCCAGTGGCAACCCGTCTGGCGAGCTTGCGAAAGCGCAGACCAGATCTGTTTCCGGCATCCGCCATGAAGTGCCTGTGAAGAAGCTGTACAAAATCTCTCATGCGGAAGCGGAAGGCGTAAACTTCGAGTATCCTACATTTGAAGACAGCCTGCATGCAGCGGCGATTGCCAAAGGCTATAACGCCATGGAGGGCAACGTCCACGCTGTAAAAGTCACGCCGGCTGAAGGGTATACCCTGGCAGAGTTCACCATCAACGGCACACCTGTGGAGAATCTGAATGCAGCTGGTCATATGGTGGAACTGACTGGTGACGGTGCAGACATCGCCCTGGCAGCCAAAGCCGCAAAAGTCCAGAAAACGGTTACGGCAACATTTGATGATGCAGTCATTGAAGGCGTGGAAAACGGTACGGTGACAGCTCCGGAAGGACCGGCCAGAGACGGCTATGAATTTGCGGGATGGAAAGCGGCTGACGGTACGCTGCACAAAGCCGGCAATCAGATTAAACTGGGTAGTGAAAACCTGACGTTCCAGTCCACGTATCTGAAGAAAGTCACCGTTTCCTTCGGCGATACAACAGTCAGCGGTCTGGAAAACGACAAGATCAAAGTTCCGGAAGGACCGGTAAAAGATGGCTGGACATTCATCGGATGGAAAGACATGGATGGCAGTGTTGTCAAAGCCGGCGAAGAAGTCACTCTGGGTCAGGATGACCTGAGTTACACGGCTGTGTATGAAAAGGCGGATGACGACCGGAAGGATGATAACCAGAACAAGGACGACAAGAATAATACAGGCGATAAGAAAGATGACAAGAAGGATACCAGAAAACCGGCGAAGTCGGATACGAAGGCATCCAGAGCTGCAACAGCTGTTGTGACGGGCGCAATTCCGGCTATGATGACGGCGGCAGCGAGTCTTCTTGGCCTGGCGGCGATTCTCAGACGGAAGAACCGCAGATAAACCATGAGCCTGATGCTGTCTGAACAGGCCGCATCCATTAAGGGGAGCGCAGGAAGGGGCGCTCCCCTTGTTTTGGGATATGGAGGAAAAAGCGGTTCACATATAGATGTTGTTATTTTGGGAAATTGGCGAAATCAGACAATAACTGCCCAAATCCTCTCGCCTGAACGAAACATAAAGTTTATAATCGCACTCGTTTCTGGTATAATGTGTTTACAAACATCATCTGTTAGTCAGGAGGATAATAGAGGATAATATGTGTACAGAACCGACAGCGGAAGGCAGAACAATGGAAACAGAAGAGCGGATCCGGCTGGACAAGAATGCCATTCAGGTCCTGAATCTTCCACGTATGCTGGCATTGATCCTGAAAAAGTGTTACCCCGACAGTTTTTATGGATCTCTGGAAAGCATAGAAAGCAGATTTCGCAAAGAATTGACCCGGGCAGATGATAAGCATCTGCGCAGTGAACTGACGAATACAGAAAGCAAAAATGTCACAACCGGTGTCATGCGCTTTGATTCCATATTCCTGACGCTCACGGAAGTCAAACCCGGAGCGTATCTTGTGAATGTGGAGGTTCAGAACAGACGGATATCTTTTGTCTGGTTTGCGGGCCGTGTTTATGCCTATCTGAGCCGGATGCTGGATTCCCAGAAAGATGACATCTCCGGTTACAGAAATGATCATTATCAGGATTTGAAACCTGTGATGGCATTGTGGATTCTCCCACATGAGCAGGAGACCTATTTGATTGATTATCCCGGTATCGCAAATCTCTGTCTGGGACAGGATACCCTGACTGGCCAGGATATGAAGCGGGCACTTGATGGCTTTGTGCGATACAAGATTGTTGGCCTTGGACCGGACTGGATGGATTATGAAGAAGAAGCGGTTCAGTGTCTTGGACATATATTCAGGAGTGACGATGATAAAAAGAAGCAGTACGATTACCTTGAGAAGGAGGGAATCCCCATGACAGAAAGGACAGAAAAAGTATTGGATGAATATGGTGAAGCCCAGTTTCAGTGGTTTCACCGGTCAGAGAAAGAAAAGTATGACCGGTTGAAAGAAGAAATGGATGCACAGCTGAAAGAATCAGACATGAAACTGAAAGAATCAGACATGAAGCTGAAGGAATCAGACATGAAACTGAAGGAGTCAGACATGAAGCTGAAAGAAAAGAATCAGGAAGTTCAAAGACTTCAGGAAGAGATTGCCCGCCTGAAAGCGTCGTCTGCCCAGTTGTAGCAATCTTTGGTACGACATAGAACCATCCACACTCAAAAGGTGATACTGGATAATGAATCTTCAGAAACCCAAGGCTGAAGCGGAAATAATGATGCAGTTTCTGTTCAGCTGCAGTCAGATACATAATTAAATACGATCACCCATCTATGTATAGGGGGACAGGTTCTGAGAGAATAGACAGGGGGACCATGTGTAAAGATTTGACAGCGGAAGGCAGTGGTGAAGCCCAGTTTCAGTGGTTTCACCGGTCAGAGAAAGAAAAGTATGACCGGTTGAAAGAAGAAATGGATGCACAGCTGAAGGAATCAGACATGAAACTGAAGGAGTCAGACATGAAGCTGAAAGAAAAGAATCAGGAAGTTCAAAGACTTCAGGAAGAGATTGCCCGCCTGAAAGCGTTGTCTGCCCAGTTGTAGCCTTCCGGTACAAACACATTCATTGAAAGCCGGTCATCAGACCGGCTTTTCCGATGTGTACCGGGCATGGTGCACTTCTAGCTGGTGAAAGTCCAGCCACGATTATC
>NZ_CAJUPA010000031.1 GCF_910588395.1 uncultured Faecalibaculum sp.
AAAACTGTTAACTCTTATTTCACCAGAAATGTACACACTCATCTAACCACTAACATACTCTGTGGCAAACCGTTTTTTGACGATTCCCAGCCGGGAAGAGACCGGAGAATCCACAGCGACTTGACTGCTTTCAATCCGGAATAATCCTTCCTCATCCCATAGGGATCCGATCTCTGTCTGTAAACCGCTCTGGCGAGATAACTCAGATCCCGATTCACGAGAATCTCAGGAGGCAGCGTCTTTGAATTGACTTCCATGTGAACAAAGTACAGCTGATCTGTGATCATATCCTGAATCACGACCAGGTTGTCGTAGATGGTCCTTGTCCCGTCCGGGGCAATGACTTCCGGACTGGAGAGATCCACAGTCTGATCCAGCATGGCATCCGGATCTGATGGATCCGGATGCACTCCTTTGAAATACTGGATGCGACTGGCAATTTCCTGAATGGAAAATGGTCTGTATTCGGAAAATGTCTTTTTCAGGACCAGAGCATAAATCTGAATATCCTGAAGAAGTTCCTTTGCGTTTTCATCTCTGTAAGGATCCTCTGTAATGGCTGCATCATAGGCATGGGTGGTGATTTCAATCGTTTCTTCCATTGGACTTCCTTCCTGCATGCTTTGTGTACTGGTTAACCATGAAGGAAGTATAGACGAAGAAAAAGGAAAATACATGACATTTGATGAAAGTTAAGATAGAAAATTGCGTGTATGTCACAACTGCGTAAGATTCCTATGTCCCAGAGAAAAATCGAAAAGCCAGAACTGCAGAAAACCATCGGCGCAGAACCGTGGCTTTGCATACCGCTGCACACCATCGAACGCAAAAACAGTCAGCTGCCTGAAACAGACAACTGACTCATACCCGGACTTATACCGGTATCTCTGAAGCACTCTTCCATTACTCTGTCTGACGTTGAACAATGACAGTCTTCGACTGCCATTGTTCATGGTCAGGACAGCTTGCCGATAAACTCCTGAACCCGCTTCTTATCGGAATGAAACAGCTGCTCCGGACTCCCCTCATCCACAATCTCGCCATTTTCCACGAAGATGATCCTATCGGATACCTCCCGGGCAAACCCCAGTTCATGGGTGACAATGACCATGGTCATATGCTGACTGGCCAGCTGCTTCAGCACCGCCAGCACATCCGCTGTCAGCTCCGGGTCCAGGGCGGAAGTGGGTTCATCCAGAAACAGGATCCGGGGTTTCAGAGCCAGAGCCCGGGCCACACTCACCCGCTGCTGCTGACCCCCTGAGAGCTGACAGGGATAGGCATCGGCTTTGTCCAGCAAACCGAACTGATCCAGCAGCCTCAGTGCCTCTTTTCTGGCTTCCTCTTTGTTCTGCCTGCGAACCCGGACTGGCGCATCCATGACATTCTTCAGCACCGTATAATGAGGAAACAGATTGAAATTCTGGAACACCAGCCCAAAACTCTGATGGATTTTCTGAAGCTGCGCCGGGGAAGCATACTGTGCATCGCCGCCCAGGCCATCGCTGGCCTGACAGGCCCACACACCGTCATATCCCAGAGATCCTCCGTCCATGGTCTCCAGCATGGTGGCACAGCGCAGAAGGGTGGATTTGCCGGAACCGGAAGGACCGATGATTGTCACGATCTCGCCGTTGTCCACATGCAGGGAAATATCCTTCAGAACCTGATTGTCGCCGAAGGCCTTCCGCATGTGGGAAATGGTGAGCAGTTCTTCCCGGTTTTCAGGCTGACTTGACTGATTCATGTTCCGCCTTTCTAGTTGCTGTAATACGCATAGTGCTTTTCAATGCGCTCCATGACAAAGCTGACCACCAGATTGAAGACATAGTAGTACAGCCCGGCAATCATCAGCGGCATGATCGTGGCCTGGGCCGCTGCCAGCTGCTTGGCCATGGTGAACATTTCCGCCACTGCAATGGCAAAGGCCAGGGAGGTGTCCTTGACCAGGGTGATGATCTCGTTGGTCACCGCAGGGAGTACCTGCTTGATCAGCTGCGGCAGAATGATGTGGAAGAAGGTCTGTGTCTTCGAGTACCCCAGTACCTTTGCCGCTTCATACTGTCCTTTGGGCATAGCCTGCAGACCGCTGCGGTAGATCTCCGCAAAGTAAGCCGAATAGTTCAGGGCAAAGGCCAGGATCACGGCGATCATCCGGTATTCGGCTCCCAGACGCATCCGGAACAGATAGTAGGGGCCGAAATAGACCACGATCAGCTGCAGCATCAGCGGGGTCCCCCGCATGATGGAAATGTAGAATTTGGTGATGCCGCTGAGGATCCGGTTTCTGGACAGCCGCCCGAATGCGACCACCATGCCCAGGGGCAGGGAGAAGAGCAGGGTCAGAAAGAAGATCTCCAGGGAGACCAGCAGACCGGAGCCCAGTTCGGTGAATGTCTGCAAATCCATGCAGGATCAGTCCGCCTTGTCTGCCCGGTACTGGTCCACAACAATGAAATCCGTCAGTCCGTATTTGTCCGCCAGCTTGCTGACCGTACCGTCGTCATACAGTTTGTAGACATCCGCCTGCACCTTGTCCTTCAGCTCGTCATTGCCCTTCAGGAAACCAATGGCATATACCTCGGAGGACAGGGGTTTTTCCAGCTTCCGGAAAGCGCCTGCCCGGTTGCTCAGCTGATAATCTGCCACGCCGACATCCAGCGCCACTGCATCAATGCCG
This sequence comes from uncultured Faecalibaculum sp., assembly GCF_910588395.1. GTDB lineage: Bacteria > Bacillota_I > Bacilli_A > Erysipelotrichales > Erysipelotrichaceae > Faecalibaculum. Next base: position 2,681 of record NZ_CAJUPA010000031.1, read on the forward strand.
CCGGATTCCAGATCCATGAACGCAGTGTTGTAGTCACCGTACTGCGTCAGGTTCGCAAAGCTGTCAGTCAGCGCCTGGTTGTCTTCGGATTCCAGTGCCGCCAGAGCGGAGGAGTCTTTCTGCACACCGACATTCTTGCCTGCCAGATCTTCCGCTGTCTTCACATCGGAGTCTGCGGGAACCACGAACACCTGGGAGTTGTCAATGTAGGGGGTGCTGAAGGTGTACTGGTCTTCCCGGCCATCCATGGTGAACCCGTTCCAGATGCAGTCAATGGTGCCGCTGGACAGTTCCATGTCCTTGGCGTCCCAGTCAATGGGCTGCTTGACCAGTTCCCAGCCTTCCATATCGGCGACTGCCTGAGCAAGTTCCAGATCAAAACCGGTGTATTCCCCGTTTTCGTCCTTGTAGCCATAAGGCGGAAATTCGGCGTCAAATCCCACGGTAAAGGTATCTTTGTCCCCGGCATCGGCATCCGCCTTGCCGCTGTCGTTTCCGGCCGCACAGCCGGACAGCAGGGCAGCCGCACACAGCAGACCGGCTGTCAGTTTTTTCATGTTCATCACAAATGCTCCTCCTTGTACCCGATCCATGGATACAGAACAAAGGCATCTGTATCCCGAATCATCAACAATCCGATACTAACAGACCGGATTCGGTAATTCAATGCAGCATGTAACCACTTTCTGCCATTTTGTAAATTCTTTCAGAAAGACAGGTTGAAACAGGCACTCAAGCCGGCTGTTTTCTGCGCTCCCACTGCTTGTTCGTCAGCACATTCACCACATCCCGGGCCGCCGGATAAAAGGAATTGGTCCCCGGACAGGTGAGGACATACTGAAACCCCAGTTTTTCCTGTACCCGGGCAGAATTGCGGTTGAAATCCAGATGCCCGCACCACACCCGGTCAGTTCCCTGCCGGAAGGCTTCCTCCAGCAGCACTTCTGCCGCCTCCGGGATGTATCCCTTTCTCCAGTACCGGCGACCGATCCAGAACCCCAGTTCCCGCTCGCGGCTTCCGTCGTTTCGCTGCCAGCGGGACTGCCCAAACAGGGAGATGGCTCCCAGAATCTCTCCTGTATCCCGGAGCGTCACACACCAGGTACCGGGCTGACGCAGAATATCAATGACCTGCCGGCTTTCCTGTTCTGATTCATGTGGCTTCCACCCGCACAGGGGGCCGATTTCCGGATCCTGTGCCAGAGAATACAGCCAGGGGGCATCTTCCTGCTGCCATGGCCGCAGCGTGAGCCGGTCTGTGGTGAAGACCGGATGTTTCTCTTTTGTGTTCATATTCAGCTTCCTTTCTGTTCTGTGTATAAAAAGAAACTGCAGGGCTGATGCTGCTGCAGTTTCTTTTGTGTCATCTTTGCGATTATTCAGGATCCTTATGCCGCAGGAACCACGGAGACACCGAATTCATCTTCGATGTACTTCTTGATGTCATCGGACTTCAGGATTTCCACCAGCTTCTTGATGGAGTCCTTGTCCTTGTTGGATTCCTTGACTGCCACGACATTCTGATAAGTCTGAGCCGCTTCGGAATCGCTGGATTCATTGGCCCGCAGATACTCTGTGATGTTTGCAGCCAGGGCATAGTTGCCGTTGACAACTGCCACATCCACATCCGGCAGCTGGTTGGCTATCTGATCCGCAGCAGATTCAATGATTTCCACGTTCTTCGGGTTGTCAGCCACATCTGCCTTGGTGGCGTTCAGGCCGGCGCCGTCTTTCAGCGTGATGATTCCCAGATCCTGCAGCAGCAGCAGGGCGCGGGCTTCGTTGGTGGCGTCATTGGGAACGGCAATCTTGGCGTTTTCCGGAATGTTGTCCAGGTTCACTTCCTCGATTTCCTGGGCATAGGCACCCAGCGGTTCATAGTGGATGGCACCGGCAGATACGAGGTAGCCATCATCGCCGGATTTGTAGCCGTTGTCTTCGTTGTATCCTTCCAGATACGGCGAGTGCTGGAAATAGTTGGCATCCAGACTGCCATCGGATGTGGACGGGTTGATGTTGGGATAGTCGGAGAACTCGGTGATCTGCAGATCATATCCGGCTTCCTTCATGGGCTCGATGGCCTGTTCCAGGATCATTGCGTGGGGCGCTGTGGTGGCGCCGACTTTCACGGCTTCCAGTTCACCGGATGTGCCGGCATCTTCCTTGGAATCGGCAGGTACGGAAGAGCATCCGGCCAGACCGGCAGCCAGCAGGGCTGCAGCAGCGAGTTTTGCGAGTTTGTTCATGTTGTTTCCTCCACTTTCTTTTGCATCTATTCGTTTGACAGCGGTATTCCACCGGATGTCACAGTTTCATTCGGGATCAGCGGGTGAATTTTGCCACCAGCCTGTCCCCGATCAGCTGAATGATGGAAATGATCACCAGGATCAGAATGATCACCACGTAGGTGATGTCCGTCATTCGCCGGCCATTGCCGTAGCGGATGGCCATGTCTCCCAGACCGCCGGCACCGACAGCTCCCACAATGGCAATCTGGCCGATCAGGGCAATCAGCGTGATGGTAATGCCCCGGATCATGCCCGGGATGTTCTCCCGGAGATACACCTGCGTGATGATCTGCCAGTTGGTCATGCCCATGGAAATCGAGGCTTCCACAACCCCTTCAGGGATCTCCATGATGGCCGATTCAAACTGCCGGGCCATGAACGGCACCGTTCCCACGATCAGAGGCACCATGGCACCGGCAATGCCGATGGTTGTATGGAACACGAATCTGGACAGGAAGGCCAGAGCCGGAACCAGGATGATGAACGGGATTGCCCGGAACAGGTTGATGATCTTGTCCAGGATCCAGAACACCCACTTGTTGGGGGCAATTCCGCCTGGTCGTGTTACCACCACGATCATGGCCAGGATCAGGCCCAGAATGATCGAAGCCAGTCCGGACCAGAACAGCATGATCAGCGTGTCCATGACCGCTTTGGGAAACTGATTTGCGTATTCAACGACATTCGGCATCCATTCAGTCAATATTTCCACGCTTCATCACCTCCGTTCTGATACCCGAATCCCGGCAAAGAGACAGCGCATCCCTGAGCTGCTGGTCGGTTCCGGTCATTTTCGCTACGATCGTTCCAACTGGCTCATCCCGTATGACTTCAATGTTTCCGAAAATGATGGAACTCTCCACGCCCAGCTTTTCCGCCAGCCGGGAAATGATGGGTTCTGCCGCATTTTCCGGTGTATAGGTCAGTCGGACAAGCTGCTGGTTGGAATCCAGTCTTGTCAGAGGATGACCGGTGTCAATCAGTTCCTGGATCTTTGCGGAGTCATTGGTCGTATTGATGAAATTGCGGGTGATTTCCTCAACGGGATTGATGAAAATGGGAACCAGATCGTTGGTCTCCACCACCCGGCCGCTTTCCATCACCGCCACCCGGTCGCAGATTTCCTTGACCACCAGCATCTCGTGCGTGATCACCACCACGGTGATGTTGCGCTCCTTGTTGATGCGGCGGATCAGGTGCAGGATCGACTGTGTGGTCTGAGGATCCAGGGCGCTGGTTGCTTCATCGCAGAGCAGCACTTTGGGATCGCTGGCCAGGGCTCTGGCAATGGCCACCCGCTGTTTCTGACCGCCGGAGAGCTGACTGGGATAGCTGTCCCGGCGCTCCACCAGATCGATCAGATCCAGCAGTTCCATGACTTTCCGGTCGATTTCTTCCTTCGGACGTTTCTCCATCCGCAGGGGGAGCGCGATGTTTTCATACACCGTGCGGGAGCGCATGAGATTGAAATGCTGGAAGATCATGGACATCTTCTGCCTGGCCTGCCGCAGCCCTGCGGCATCCAGCTCCAGCAGGTTTTCCCCGTCGAAGATCACCTTGCCTTCCTCCGGGCGTTCCAGCAGATTCATGCACCGGACCAGTGTGGATTTTCCGGCACCGGAAAATCCGATGATTCCGAAAATCTGTCCTTCCTGAATATCCAGAGAGACATCCTTGACTGCATGGACGTCACCGTCTCTGGTCCTGAAGGTTTTTGTGACATGTTCCAGTCGGATCATGTGTATCCTCCTTGTCTGTTAAAATAAAAAACTCCCATCACAACAGGACGAGAGTGCTCGTGTTACCACCTATCTTCACAGAGTCCTCACAGGCTCTGCCTCATCAGGTACTGACATACCTTCGCGCTGTAACGGGCGCCCCCGTCATGACCTCATCCATTACGCTCGGCCATGCGATTCCAGGACCATGTTCATTCCGCTTTCAGCATGTCCTTGCACCAGACGGACACTCTCTGCAGCCTGCACCGGAATTACTCTTCCCTTCCGCATCACGTTGTACCCATGATAGCAGTCCGGACACAGCGGGTCAAAGAAAAAATGAAAATTTTTCTGTAACCGGCTTTCATGACAGCACCCCCGTGCGGATTCCCGTATAATGAAGAGCAGAAACATAACAGAAAGCGGGGTTATCCCATGTTCAAATACTCCAGCAATCCCATCTTCTGGACCGTTGCCGCTGTCATGCTCGTCACACTGGCGGACCTCACTCAGGTATCCGGAATCCAGGCACTCAATGTCCTGGCAGCCTATTTCCTGATCTGGTGGGGGTTTTATCTCTACCGGAAAAGTCTGGCCCGGCGCTGGGATCTGATGCTTCCCTGCCCGGATGGAGTCTGTGTAACAGGCCCCGGCAGGCTGCAGGCAGTGCCCTGCCTCTATGCCCTGGCCCAGTGTCTGTTTTCTCTGGTGTGCCTGACACTTGTTCAGGAGTGGACCGCCTTTGTGCTGGTGCTGGTCATTTCGCTGGCCGGCGCTCTGATCACCATGAATGCTGTGCGCAGAACCGGGGGCAGGAAGCCCGGTACAGACAAACGATGAGAAAGACACTCCGGATCTGCTTCCTGGTTCTGGCGCTGCTGCTGACCATCTTCGGCTGGAATGAATCCAGAGCCGGGGTCTTCCTGGTGTGGGCGCTGTTATGTGTGGAGGAACAGGTGAGCCTGCAGATGCAGGAAAACCGCTCCCCGGTCCCCTGGTACCACTGGTACAAGCCTCTGCTGCTGGCAGGCGCTGTGGTCTTTGTCGCCTGCGCCCTGTGGCTCGTCTTTGCCGGATAAACAGACAGAAAAAAAACGGACAGCTTCCAGTGGACTGTCCGTTCCTGTTTCCTGTACCCGCTTTCAGGATTGCTGCCTGCAGTCTGTCAGCAGCGGATAATCTGCGGCCAGACCGGGATCCCGTTTTTCACGATCCGCCGGAGGCTGCCCAGATCCGGCTGGTCAAAGAGTGCCTCCAGATCCGGGACCCGGAACACCAGCAAGTCACCCAGTTTGCCTTTTTCAATCACACCCCGGTCCTTCAGCCCCTGCGCCTGGGCCGGCCACAGGGTCATGGCTTTAAGCAGGTCCATGGCGTCTGCCTTCAGCATCTGCCGGAGATAGAACGCCGCAGGCTGAAAGGAACAGATCTGTCCCGGGCCCTGGCAGCTGAGCACGAAAGGTCTCTCCGGCAGCTTGTGGGCTCCGAAAGCCACCCGGGCAACTGTCTGGGGGCGGGAGCGGAAGACATCCTGTTTCAGTGTCCGCTGCTGCACTCTGCCGGCTTTGGTCATGACCGTGAGGATACCGCCGGACTGCAGCTTCCACAGGATGTCGTGTTCATGACGCAGCATCCCGCTCCAGGAGGATTCCTCCGGCATGGCGTAACAGGATTCGATGAAAGCTGGCACGACGATTTCGCCCGCCGCATCCAGGACTCTGGTCGCCTCATCGGTCAGGTACCGGAAATCTCCGGTTCCCACCGCGATGATCCACTCATGATGCATGGCGACAAAAGCGTTGTGCAACACAGTGTCATGGGCATCGCAGGTATACAGATTTCTGATGTTCTTGATGACAAGTGTTGCGTACATCGGATTCTCCTTGATGAACAGAATGGAATGATGAATATATGAGATTTTTTCAGAGAAAAAAGAAACCCCTGGTGGTCACCATACACGGTTTCGGCAAAAACCGGTCCAGTGAAATGGACAGCCTGTGCGCTTTTCTCAAAAGCCACGGCTATGACACCCTGCAGTTTGACATCTATGACCTGGACAACGGTCTGGATGCAGACTGGAAGGAATGGCTGCGCCGCTGTGAGAGACAGATGCATGAAGCACTGGCAAAAAACCGCCGGGTAATCCTGATTGGCTTCTCCATGGGCGGCGTCATCGCCACTCATCTGGCTACAATTTACAACATTGAAAAGCTGGTTCTGGTTGCCCCGGCTTTCCGGTATCTGGATCTGGAAAAAGTGACCCGTTCCCTGGCTTCCTCTCTCTCCGGCAGGAACAAAACCGCGGTGCCCAGTTCAGAACAGACAAAGGCGTTCCGGGAAATCGTGGACAACTGCCGGAACTCCATTGACCATGTCAACTGTCCGGTTCTGATTCTGCACGGCACAGCCGATGAAGTGATCAGCCCCTCCAGCTCCACCGAATTCTATGCCAGGATCCCTCATGAGCGTAAACGGCTTCTGTATCTGGAAGGAGCCCATCACCGCGTGCTCTATGACGGTCAGATGGAAGAAACCGCCGACTGGATCATTCTGGACTTCATCGAAGGAAAATACGGGCTGTAGATCAGTCTCGGATTTCCACAGATTACGCACTGAACGGTCCGCATGATTGTTTGTCAGAGGCTGCCTTCGGCGACCTTTTTCTGCTGCAGGAATCGTCTGGATGTCCCAAAGGACATTCCATTCACTGAATCTCCGAGTGCCATCTCTCCGACAACCTCCATTGTCTGGACACGGCGTTTCACCAGAGCCGCCGTTGCGGCTCCGGTGAATGGCCGTGAATTGCCAGCCGGCTTATTTATATTCCTCCAGCATTCCAAGCTTCAGATCCAGCAGTTTTTCCGTGAGATCCACATAATACTCCTGGGGATTGACAAAGCGTTTGATTTCCTCCCAGAGTGTATCCATTTCCCGCTTGGAATATGCCCGGATGCCTTCCAGCGTCGGGCAGTCATAGACCAGCTCGCCATGCCGGAAAATTTCCACCAGCAGCGGCCGGAGTTCATAGGTTCCCCCGGGAATCGTCTTGTATTTCCACTTCTTCATAGGATGGTAAATCGTCAGATCCTGATCCGGGTCCAGAATTTCTTCCTGCAGGGCGATCACATCCGCAATGGCCTTGCCTTCCTCCTTGTCCAGGATACGGTAGAGGTTCTTGTAGCCGGGATCCGTGGTTTTTTCGTCATTTTCCGAAATCTTGATCCGGGGAATCCACTGACCATCCCGGTTGACCGCGCTCATTTTGTACACACCGCCGAACACCGGCGTGTTTTTGGAACAGATCATGTTTTCCCCCACGCCGAAGGAGTCAATTTTCGCCCCCTGCTGATGAATCAGAGACTCGATCAGATACTCATCCAGCGAGTTGGAAACCACAATGGCGCAGTCCTGCATGCCGTTTTCATCCAGAATCTTCCGGATCTTCTTGGACAGATAGGCCATGTCTCCGGAATCGATCCGCACACCCTTGAGCCGGTATCCGTTGGGTTCCAGATATTCCTTCGCCACCCGGATCGCATTGTGAATGCCGCTTTTCAGGGTGTTGTAGGTATCAATCAGCAGTGTGCAGGCTTTCGGGAACTGTCTGGCGTAGGCCAGAAAGGCATCATACTCCGTGGGATAGCTCTGCACAAAGGAATGTGCCATGGTGCCCAGTACCGGAATGCCGAATTTCTGTCCCGCATAAGTGGTGGCTGTACCGGCACAGCCGCCGATGTAGGCAGCCCGGGCTCCCATGATGGCTGCATCAAAGTTGTGAGCCCGGCGGGCACCGAATTCCATCACCGGCCGACCTTCCGCGGCCTGCACAATGCGTCTGGCTTTGGTGGCAATCAGCGTCTGATGGTTCAGCGCCAGCAGCAGGGCTGTTTCCACCAGCTGCGCTTCAATGATGGGAGCCTTGACCCGCACCAGCGGCTCGTGGGGGAACACAGGTGTTCCCTCTGGAATCGCCCAGAGATCCCCTGTAAAGCGGATATCCGCCAGATAGTCGAGAAATGCCGGTGTGAACTGATTCAGACTTCGCAGGTAGGCGATGTCCTCCGGTTCAAACCGCAGGTTCTGAACATAGTCAATGACCTGCTCCAGGCCGCAGAACACCGCCAGCCCCCCATCATCCGGGTTGCGGCGGTAAAAGAGGTCAAAGACCACTTCCGTGTCCTTCAGACCATCTTCAAAATATACCTGACTCATTGTCAGTTCATAGAAGTCCATGACCAGGCTCAGGTTGCGAATCTCTTTCATGATCAGTCTCTCTTTCCTTCAGCCGGAGCGGCTTCAATTCCGTCGCAGACCAGCACACCACTGGCAGCCATGATGTCCAGTGCCATCTTCTGCCACTGGGCTGCATTGTGTACGTCATCCATGTGGTAGGTTGCGGTGCAGTCAGCAGGCACGATGACCCGGCTGTGGATGCCATGCTCGTTGAAGCAGGCATTCAGCGACAGAGCAAACTGCAGTATGCAGATATCCGTGCAGCAGCCGGTGATGATCCAGTCCGTAAACCGGTCGCCGTTTTCCACAAAAAACTTCCGGAAAGCCGGAGACTGGAATGCGTCTGTACTGTTTTTTGGCAGTTTTGTCTTCACATAGGGCTGCAGTTCGTCAATGACAGCTGACTCTTCCGTGCCTTTCAGACAATGCGCCGGAAATGCTTCAAACTCCCGGGCATCCGCATCATGTTCATCTGTGATGAACACCGGTTCCCCTGGCAGCGCTTCGATCAGCTGACTGATCTTCGGTGCAATACCGGCAATGGCAGGATCTGCCAGGGCTCCCTCTCTGGCGAACCCGTTGATCATATCCACAACAAACAGAACCGGCTCATGAAGTTCTGTGACATTCAGTTTCATATATTCCCTCCCGGACTGTGACAGTCCGTACAATCTTGTCTATTATACCACTGGCCTCCCTCTGCCGCCGGGCGTATTCTGAAAAGAGAGGATGGAAGAATGGAAACAAAACTTGCACAAAATTCCCTGGTGATCCGGCTGGATCCGGGAGAAGAACTCATTGAATGTCTGCTGACCGCCTGCCAGGTGCAGAATATACACTGTGCCCAGGTGACAGGCATTGGCGCGGCGAAGAAAATCACCTGCGGTGTCTTCAATCCGAAGACCAAAGAATACCATTCCAGAAAGTTCAAAGGCATATTTGAAATCACCAGCCTGAACGGCACAGTCACCACGATGGACGGCGGTCTGTATCCGCATCTGCACATCACCTTTGCGGATGAAGACTACAAAGTCCGGGGCGGTCATCTGAACAAATGCGTGATCAGTGCCACGGCAGAGATCGTTCTGACGATCCTGGACATGAACATTGACCGGGAAAACAGCAAGGAGATCGGACTGAATCTCTTCAAGTTCTGATTGCGGAATTCAAAAAGGCCAGGAAACCTGATCAGGTTCCCTGGCGGAAAGGGACGGAATTACTCTTCGTCCTTTTTCTTTTTGTCTTTGCGGGAAAGTTTCGCAGCACCAATCATGCCCAGTCCTGCAGCACCCATGATGGATGTCCACAGAGCAGGATCAAGACCCAGAGCCGTGGGAGTCTTTGCCGCTTTCTTCGTCTCGGATTTCGCCGGAGTCTTCGGCGTTTCATCCTTCTTCGGTGCTTCCGGTTCTGCCGGTTTCGGTGTGACTTTCAGCGTGCCCAGCGTTTCCGTGACTTCATAGTCCGCCGCTTCTGCGTCGGTCCATTTCAGTTCACAGATGTTGACACTTTCGCCCACCTCAGTCTGGCTTCCAGTGACAACCAGTTCCACCTGATCGCCCTCAGCAAGACCTTCCAGTCTGCCGCCGGCAGTCAGCGGTTTGCCGTCGTACACCTTCTCTGCGCTGCCGGTGATGACCGTCAGTTTCGCAGGCACGATTTCCAGAACTGCGGATGTTTCCGCATCTTCGTAGTTACCGTGAACCGCACGGGCGTAAATGGTGTATTTGCCCACGTGCCTGAAAGCAGGCAGTTCATCTGTCCACGCCTGACCATCCACAGAATACTGAACCTTGGCATCCTTAATATCGGAGGAAGCGGCTTCCAGCGTCTGATCCTTGCCGTTGTAAGTGACAGTCCTGTCAGCCAGTGCCAGCTTGTGGTTTTCAGCCGCAGCCTTCTTCACAGTCAGCGTACCGTGCTGCACTTCAATGTTGTAGTTGGCTTCGATGTTGTCCGGATCCTCGGAGGCGATACCCAGGAATCTGGCAACTCGGGACAGGGTGGTGGCTCCACCCCGCTTGTTGAAGCGGTACTGGAACTCGTTGGCTTTGGAGCCTGCATCGGTGATGGAAGCAAAAGTGTGGAACTCGGGTTCTTCGCCTGCCACAAATCCGTCACCTGATTCATGCACGTTGACCTTTTCGTGTCGGTGCTCCGCTCCGTCATAGATCCATTCCTGATCCTCACTGACAAGCAGCACGTTCCGTTTCGTGATTTCCACTGTCACGGTTTTGGACGTTTCCTTGCAGTTCGGGTTGTCCGTTTTTGCAGTGACTTCCCATTTGCCGCTATTGGTGAATGCCGGCACTTCCTTTGAGGTAGTGGTTTCGCCTGTTGCCAGATCCTTCACGGTATAGGTGAAGTTGCCGTCGATTGGCTTACCTTCCTGGTTGGAAGCAGATGCCTTCACTGCAACTGTCTTGCCATCGTACTTTTTGCTCAAACCTTCAGCTGTAATGTCAGCTCCATCAGCCTCGACTACAATTGTCGGAACAGACTGTTCGATGACCAGTTCACCAAACTTCAGTGTGATGTCATAGTTGTCAGCATTTACCCCCTGTGTAAAGCTGCAGGAGAATTTGTTGGTATAAGTTCCAGCATCCACAGGCTTGGTATCCGTACCGAATACATAAGCCGGTTTTTCACCTTCAACAAAATCGTCTCCTTCCAGGAATACGTTCTCATTGCCGAGAGCATAGCCATCATAGACTTTCTTGTCACTGGCACTGGTCAACGTCAGAACACGTTTGGCAATGGTCAGAGTACCGTTTTCAGTCACGACTTTAAACTGTTTTGTAACATTATTACCATATTCATCCTGAACTACAGCCGTACCGATGACGCTATTTACATAAGTGCCAGCATCCCTGCCAGTCACAGATGCGCTCAGACCTGTCACAGAGTATTTATGGCCTTTCCATTCGAACGTTGTTCCTTCCAGACCGGATACTGTGTGATCATTTCCATCATATTTGGCATTGCCGGACAGGGCTTTCACTGTGACTTTGTCACTTTCCTTCTCCTGTTCAGTTCTGTCAGTGATAATCAGAGTACCTTCCACTTTGGAGATGTTGTAGTTGATATCTTTTGTGTTTTCAGTCAGACGATAAGTGAAGGTATTCGGCGTAGTTCCAGGCAGCAGGATGGATCCTGTAACGTTATACGTTGCTCCTTCGCCTTCCACAAATCCTTCAGCAGTTACCTCATCATTGGTCAGAGGAGAACCATCGTAAGTCTTCTTGTCATCAGCAGATGTAATCCTTACAGCCTTTTTATTGATAGTCAGAGAGCCATCTTCAGTTTCAACTTTAAACTGAGCTGTCACATCGTTGCCGTCAGCATCAAGAACCTTGGCCGTACCCACAACTTCACTGGTATAGCCTTCTTCATTTGCATCCGTTCCCTTTGCTTCAGCACTCAGTCCTTCGACTGTATACTGATGATCTTTCCACTCAAAGGAAGTACCTTCCAGACCGGATACAGACTGTTCTTTACCGTTGTAGGTAACTGTATCGGAAATCGCGCTGACTTTGACAGGCTCTTTCTCCTTGTCTTCAGTGGAACGGTTGTGGATGGTCAGCCTGCCGAGTTGGGTAGCAATCTCATAGTTATCTGCAGAAGTGCCATCCTTCAAAACATAGTCGAATGTGTTGTCGATAAATCCCGGCAGCGTGATGGAAGCAAAGTTGCTGTAGGAAGCTCCTTCTCCCTCCACAAAACCGTCTCCAGTCACATCTACAGTCTTGGCAGTCAGTTCAGAACCGTCATAGTCTTTGGAATCACTACCGGATGTCAGCGTGACTTTCCGCTTGTTGATGACAAGTTCTCCATCAACCGTAGTGACTTTGAACTGAGCTGTGACATCGTTACCGGCTTCATCTTTGATGACGGGAGTACCTACTACAGTGTTGGTATATCTTCCTGCATTTGTACCGGCGGCTTCAGCAGTCAAACCGGAAATTGTGTAAGTATGACCATTCCAGCCAAATTTGGATATATCCACACCACTGACTGTTTGCACTTTACCATTGTAGGTAACATTGTCGCTTGCAGCTTTGACAGTTACTTCGAACTTATCACTATCTGCCCGATCTGTGATAGACAGCTGGCCATATACAGGTTTGATATCGTAGTTTTCAGACTTAGTACCGTTGTTCAGTTCATAGTCGAATGTGTTATCAACCGTATCAGGCAGTGTAATGGATGCAAAGTTGCTGTATGAAGCTCCTTCACCTTCCACAAAGCCGTCTCCTGTTACATCTACGGTCTTAGCAGTCAGCGCAGAACCATCATAAGGTTTTCCTGCAGTCGCAGATGTCAGTGTAACATCTCTCTTGCTGATGGTCAGAACACCTTTTTCCGTTGTGACATTAAACTGACTGGTCACATCGTTGCCCTGGGCATCCTTAACAATCGCAGTTCCTGTCACAACATTGTCATAACTGCCTGCATCCTTGCCGGAACCAGTTGCAGTCAGACCCTCGACTTTATACTGGTGGTTATTCCAGGTAAAAGATGTACCGGATTTGAGTCCCGAGACAGTCTGTGTCTGACCGTTGTACTTAACAGTATCCGACTTGGCAACAACAGTGACAGTATATTTCTTGGTCTCGTCAATATCTGTGACGTTCAGTTTGCCGTATTCCGTTTTAATGACGTAGTTGCTCTTGTCTGTACCTGTTTTGAGCGTGTAGTCGAAGGTGTTATCACTGGTACCCGGAATTGTCTGAGAACCTGTATAAGTATAATTTGCCCCTTCATTCTGGACAAAACCATCACCTGCTACATCAACTTCATGTTTGGTCAGCGGATTGCCATCATAGGGCTTTTCTGCAGATTTGGATGTAATCGTCACATTTCTGGGAGAAATCGTCACAGTTGCAATCAAATCCTCTCGAACCTGGTTATCTGCACTGCGGACTTTGACTCTGACTTTCTGGCTGTCAGTTACGTTGGTAAAGGAATTCTCCAGCTGCTTTGTCCCATCCTCACTCCAGAAAGTAACGATATCTGAGGGAACTGTACCAGAAACATTCAGGCTGCAGGCCGTACCGTCATACTTCTTAGCGATGTTATCAACAGATACAGTGCGCAGGTCGCGTGTGAAAGAGCCGACAAATGTCACATTCTTTGAAGGCATGGTGAATTTGTCGTTGGAATTGACTGTTACATCAGAAGTTGTCCATCCAGTAAAGATATAGCCTTCCAGAATCAGATCGTCCGCAACTGTATCCACAGCCCCTGTACGAAGCTGTTTTGATGCAGGGAGATTACCTGTATATAAATCCCGGAATGCCGGATCCAGCTGGTAAGTAACTGTATGTTCGCAGCGTCTGTACTCAACCCGGATAACCGTACTGTCGTCTGCTTTTACAGCAGCTTTCAAGTCATTTCCAGAAGTAATCGGGGTGTAATCTTCGAACGTTTTGAGTGTCGCGGTTACAAAGGAACCAACTGGAACATTGTTTATGACTTCGGGAGCCTGCAGTACGGTTTCAACACCGTTTTCTTCGATGCCAATGTATTCCACTTTATAAGAAGCAGAAGTGCTTGCATATTTGAAGACAATTTCCTTGTTCTTATCATCAACTGACAGTGTCTGAATCGGATCACTAGTCAGCTGATAGCCTTCAATGGCAACCGCAAGTTCCTGAACCAGGGTGTTGCGGATATCTTCAACAACCTTGCGCTCAAGAATTTCCTTTCCGTCTTTATCCACATATCTGACTGTATAGCTCCAGGTCTGAACCGGCTTGCAGGTAAATACAACCACATTTTCCGCAGCCTTCTGACCTGCTACCAGTGTTTTGACAGTTTCAGTGGGGTAATAGCTTGTACCATTCACTTCAATCAGAGAATCCGCAGTAACCTGCGTGGTTGTGCCAACAGTTACAGGTTCTGTGACCTGAACAGTCTTCAGCTCATTGCCATTTTCATCCACATACTTGATGGAGTAGGTTGTCTGGTTGTCACTTTCCCACTTGGCGTACAGAGTCAGGTGATTGCCAATCTGCGTACCGGGAACAAATGCATGGGCGAAATCCGGATCAGTATACCAGCCCTGGAAGTCGTCATAATTCACCGGAGGTGTTTCAATGATTGAGCCCTTTTCCAGAGTTTTGCTGTCATAGCTCAGACCATCCCTGTTCGTCACATATGAAACTGTATACTTGGCCTTTTCCCAGTGGGCATACAGCTGAACAACGTGAGAAGGCATAATCATATCTGTATTTACATCAACCTTTTCTCCACCTACAGGAGCTGTATACCAGCCGGCAAATTTGACATCGCTGTCTTCCGTGGCAGGAGGTGTAGCGGTTTTCGGCAGATACTGTCCGATGGGAGCTTCAAACTTCACGGATTTGGAAGGAATGGGCTCACAGTTGTTGAACTGCAAGGCGTAGGAGTTACGGGTATATTTCAAATACCCACCCCCACCTTCATAAACTACATCCTTATCGTTAATACCGATTCCATGAAGTTCTTTGGGAGTTTGTTCAAACCAGTTGGAGTCGAATTCCGGCTGTTTCCAGCTATCATACTTAAACCCATCAATTGGCTGCTTATCCTCTTCAGTGAGATTTCCATAATTGAATCCACCTACACTCTGTTTCAATTCATATTCCCCAGGGGTAAATGTCTCTACATAATAGTTGACAACCATATTGCCCCCGGAATTTTGGGCATAACAGGTAAATCCGTCAAGAGGCATATTTGTAAAGGCTGAATAATATGTATGACCACCTGGTTTAGTAGACCATACGTAACCCTTCGCGCTTGAATCCCATTTGGCTGAAATATCAGTTCCGTACTTGGCAGTGATCCTTCTTGAAGTATCTTCTTTCCAGTTTCTGCCACTCTTCACCATGAATTTGATTTCATAGGTCTTCCGGTCATAATAGACATTCTTCACAGCCTGTCCATCAGCCGAAATGGTTACGGGTTCTTTGGACTTATCACTGTTTAGATGGAACCCTTTGTACCGGTTATCTTCTGCCTGGTAGGGGATAGAGTCTCCAACCTTACCGGTGCCAGTGACTACATCCGGCTTTCCATTCTTATCCTGCGCCAGCTCATAGCCGCCGTTGATGCCTTCCTGCCAGTAGTTGACAGTGTAACGGGCTTCGTCGTTGGCAACCCATTTCGCAGTGGCAACCACATCGGCAGCAGGCATAACCGGGTGGTCTGCATCTACCCCCTGGGTATACTCCCAGCCGACAAACCGGTATCCGAGCTTTGTCGGCTTTTCAGGCTGCTCGATTGCTTCATCCACATACACAGATGTGGGTGCAACATATGAACCGCCTTCACCAGTCTGGAAGGTAACCGTATAAGCATTCGGAGCATAACGCACTTCAGCCACGGTTCCTTCACCCTTGATGGTGACATTGTTCACTGCCTTAACGGTGTAGCCTGCGAATTCCTTCGGCTGCGCTGCTGTCGGTGTATTGATACCGCCAGTCAGAGTTTCTGTTACGACATCCTTCGTCTCGTTGACTGTTCCATCGGCTTTCAGGAATACATGTTTGACCGTATACTCTGTCTCTACACCTTTATATTCAACATTGATGACAGTACTCTCTGTCGGCTTGTTAAATGTATAGGAATCAGTCTCCTTGCCATCCACATAGGTTTCACAGCCTGCCACTTTCGGGAATACAACCGTTCCATCGTATGTATTCGGCTGTACTTCTGCAATCCAGGGCTGGTCCACCATAACGCTGGTACCCTCATAGGTATAGTTGATCTGGAGCGTGATGGCTTCCGCCAGTTTTTCATACCAGGCGACAAATACAGTTGCTTTTGTAATCGGAGCATTTGCATCCTGACTCCAGCCAGTAAACATATATCCTTCCGGACAGTTGATAGCCGGAGCGACTGCGTGTTCCCCTTCCTTGATCCACTGTGTAACAATGGGTGTTTCCTTCTGAATCAGATTGCCGTCCTTGACTTCCTGATCATAGAACTTCACTTCATAATATGTTGCTGCTTTATCAGCAGGTTCTTCCTGTTCCTCTTCCGTGTCGGCTTTTACCTCATCAGCAGGCTTTTCCTCCGCTGTCTGTTCCGATTCTTTGGACTCTTCCGGCTTTGCAGTTTCTTCAGCCTTGTTTTCCTGTTTCTCTTCTTCCTTTTCAGCAGGCTCTTCTTCCACAGGCTTCACGTATTCATAGGTGAAAACAACGTCCATGCCTGTGGTCAGTTCCTGCAGATCTCCGGTTTCCAGCAGACAGAAAACCCGCTCACCGTTTTTGGAGTTCCATTTGCGGACTGCAGTGATTGTCTGTCCGTTTACCTCGGCTTTTCTGAAAAAGTAATTCTGAGCCTCCATGACGGGGGCTTTTTCCTTGATGACACCCATGTCCACCAGAACGGGGCTGACTGTCTCATCGGTTCCTGTCAGCTTCACACTGGCTGTATAAGTGCCAGCCTCTTCCATCTCCGCGAAAGCCGGAACCGTTTCCTCTTCTTCCGCAGGAGTTTCAGCCGGCGCTGTGGCGGGTGCATCCTGCACTTCCGGAACTTCCGTCACCGGAGTCTCTGCATCTGCAGGTTCATCAGATTCCTGAATGACGGCATCATCCGACATTTCACCGGCAGTCTGATCGTCCCCGGCTTCGCCTATGATCGGTTCATTGCCTTCTTCGCCTTCATTGGCCATGACTGCCCAGGGCTGCCCGGTGGCCTGAAGCGTCATCAGAAACGCCAGCGTTGCCGCCAGATTCTTCTTTGACTTCATACCTGTTTCCTTTCCTTGCTCAAAACGCTCCGGTCTGTCATATGACGATATGTTACAGATTAGTAACACCCGGAACTTTCCACTAAAACATATCATAATAAGTTCCAGAGCAAAAGAATGGAATATTACTGCAGTTTACACTTTGGACGTTTCACAACTATTTATGTAACGTTCCACATCAGTTCTTACGCAGATGTGACAGATTTGTGAAGTTGCACTGCACAAAAAAAGTCCCTCCAGTGGGAGAGACCTCTTCTGTATTCTGGCTGTATTTCGAACTACGCCTCAATGGGATTGTCCAGACCGCGGTTGAGCATCGCTGCCAGATCCGGATCCATTTCCTGAACCCCCGGCAGATCGTCGATGTCCACATCATTGTCTTCCTTGCTGTTGCCCGCCATGGCATCCCGCAGCTTCTGTTCCAGCTCGCCGCGGATATCCGCGTTTTCTTCCATGAACTTCTTCGCGGCTTCCTTGCCCTGCCCGACTTTTTCGCCGTTGTAGGAATACCAGGCACCTGCCTTTTTCAGGAACCCGTATTCCACGGACATATCCACCAGTTCGGAAATCCAGGACACGCCTTTGCCATATACGATTTCCAGCGCGCACTGCTTGAACGGAGGCGCCACCTTGTTCTTCACGATTTTCACCCGGACTTTGTTGCCGATGATCTCGCTGCCGTTTTTGATCACATCCGTTTTCCGGATGTCAATGCGCACGGATGCATAGAACTTCAGTGCCTTGCCGCCGGGCGTGGTTTCCGGGTTGCCATACATCACGCCCACCTTTTCCCGCAGCTGGTTGATGAAAATCGCCGTGCACTCATTGTGGTTCATGATGCCCGCCAGCTTCCGCATGGCCTTGGACATCATCCGGGCCTGGGCGCCCACCTGCAGATCGCCCATTTCTCCTTCCAGTTCCACCTGGGGCGTCAGGGCAGCCACAGAGTCCACCACCACCAGATCCACAGCACCGCTTTCAATCAGCATCAGCATGATGTTCAGGCCCTGTTCACCGGAATCCGGCTGCGACAGAATCAGCTCGTCAATGTTGACGCCCAGATTGCGGGCATAGATGGGATCAATGGCGTTTTCGGCATCAATGAATGCACAGCGGCCGCCTTTTTTCTGCACTTCCGCAATGGCATGCAGCGCCAGGGTGGTCTTGCCGGATGATTCCGGTCCGTAGATCTCCACCACCCGGCCCTTGGGATAGCCGCCGATTCCCAGCGCCTGGTCCAGCAGCAGGGAACCCGAAGGGATGGGTTCCACATCCATGCTCGGACGCTCTCCCAGTTTCATGACAGCACCGGTGCCGTACTCCTTTTCAATATCTTTCAGGACATCCGCCAGCAGCTCATCCTTGTCCTTTTCCTTGCTTTTATCTTTCTTGACCGAATCAGATTTCTTGGCCATTCAGCTCCTCCTTCATTGCCGCAAGAAGCTGTGTCACCATGGCTTCCACCACGGCTTCGCGCACTTCATTGCGGGACATATGGGCAAATTCATATCGACAGACCCGGTTTCTCTTCCGGCTGTCAATGGCACAGTACACCAGTCCCGCAGGCTTGTCTTCCAGAGCCGAAGGTCCGGCATTGCCTGTAAAGGACACGGCATAGTCTGCGCCGGTGAGTTCTCTTGTGTGAGATGCCATGGCTGCGGCGCAGGCCGCAGACACAGCTCCCTCTGTATTCAGAATGCCGGCTTCCACATGAGCCAGCTTCTGCTTCATTTCATTGGTATAGGTGACAAATCCCCCGCGCAGCACGGTGCTGGCACCGGGCACGGATGCAAGCGTGGCCATGAACAGCCCTGCGGTCAGAGATTCGCAGGCAGCCACCGTCACCTGGTGCGTCCGGGCAAAGGCAAGCAGCGCCTCCGTCTCTGTCATTACATCGTCTCCAGAACGTACTTCTTCAGCTTTTCAAAGTAGATCCAGCCGCTGTACAGACTGGCGGCGCAGGCAGCCCAGAGCAGGATTTTCCCTGCGGGAATGCCCAGCAGCGCAAAGGGCCAGTCATGAAGCAGCAGCAGCGCAATGGCGAACATCTGCAGGACGGTCTTGACCTTGCCCCACCAGCCGGCGGAAACCACTTCCCCGCTTTGGGCCGCGCTCATGCGCAGGCCGTCCACGATCAGGTCCCGGGCTGTCATGAGCAGCACAGCCACAACACTGGCCTGGTGACTCCAGGCAAGCAGGATCAGCAGCGTGTTGACCAGCAGCTTGTCCGCAATGGGATCGGCAAATTTTCCGAAAGAGGTAATGAGATTCCGGCTGCGGGCGATGGTACCGTCCAGGTAATCCGTGAAGGAAGCCACCGCGAAAATCGCAAAGACGATCAGGTCCCTGCCTGCCAGGCCAATGGATGGCACCACAGGTGCCCAGGATGCGGGCACCGCCAGGTAGATGATGGCAGCTGCCGGAACCAGCAGGATCCGGACCAGCGTCAGTTTATTCGGCAGATTCATTCTGATCTCCTTGCTGTTCTGTCTGCGCCCGGACCACATCGATGGTGATGATCACTTCTCCGCTTTCTCCGGGCTGGGCGTTCACTGTCTGACCGTTGACCGTCAGCTTCATGCCCTCCGGGATGGCCGGCTGAAACAGCAGCGTACCCGCATCCTGCATGGTCACGGTCTGGGAAAAGGAATCCGTGAACTGGGAGGTGTCATTGAGCACAGCGCCTTCCTCTGTCAGCCAGACGGTGGTCGGAGCGGAAAACTTCGCTTCGATCTGCACCTGAGGCGCCGAGGCAAAGGCACTGGTCACCGTGACGGTATTGCCGGAAACGGTTGTTTTGTCTTCCTGAACCGGCGTTTCCGGCTCTGTTTCCTGCTGGTCCTGGCTGTCCAGTCCCTGCTCCTGCCGGCGCAGCTGCGCCAGCCTGGCGGTTTCGGCTTCCTTGTCCCTGGCTTCCTGACTGGCTGCAGCCTCCGCCTGTGCTGCCTGAGAGGCCCGCATCTGGCTCATGGCTGTCCAGAGACCAAACCCTGCACAGAGAATGACCGCTGCGGCAATCACCGCTTTCAGCGACAGTTTCCGCCGGGGTTTCTGGCGGGACAGAGACCGGCTGGCGGATGCCACCCGGTTTTCATAGGTTGAACGGGATGCGCGGCGCACCCGGGAATCGCTGGATTCCACAGGCATGGCCGCCGCCATGCGCTTCTGGGCCTGGGTGAGGGCCATGTTGCGCAGATGGGCATAGTGCTTGATGGATCCGTCCACTTCTTCCTGCAGCATGTTCCAGTTCACGCCCAGGGCTTCGCAGTAGGCACGGATGAAGTACCGGACAAACGAAAGGTCGTCTGAAAAAACATCCAGGTCATTGTCCTCGATTGCCTTGATATATTCAGGTGCAAGTCTTGTCTGTGCGGATACGTCCTGAATCGAGAGCTTCAGGTCCGTCCGCCGTTTTTTTAAGATTTCATAATACCGCACCGAAAAATCCCCCTTTGAGAAGTAATTATATCAAAGGCAGCGGGTCTCCGTTAAGGATACGGAGCATGAAATCTGTTACCATTATACGTTTCTTACCTGCATCATTCGTGCCGGTTGAGTGAATTGCTTACGAAAAAGTGTGAAAAAAGATATAATAGCAGAAATGAGGTGAATGTATGCAGGAAAAACTCACAAAACTTCACGAACTGCTGGCCAGACACCGGAAGCTCCAGGACGACGTGGATCTGGAAAACATTCTGGAACTGCTGCCCCAGACAACGGTCTGGGTCGCCGGAGTGGATCCCTCTTCCTTTGATTTCAAAAACCCCGTCTGGGAGGAAGATCTCCTGAAAAAGCTGGATCTGCCCTTCTGGCCGGATCTCCTGGAAGACAGCGAAGGAAAGCCTTTCTTTCCGGCTTTCACCAGCCCGGAAAAAGCGCCGGGAAAACTGGTGGAACCCTTCTCCTGGATCGAGCTTCCCTTCCTGAAACTCTGTTACTTTGCGGCTCATTCCAAAATCACCACCGAGGTCATTCTGGACCCCTTCACAGACTGTCTGCAGCTGCCGGTTTCCCTGGTACTTCAGTACAGCGGTCAGTATGCCGATGCACACCCGGATCTTGCCTGATCCGGTTTTCTTTTGTCCCGCTTTTTTAAGCGGATGCCCTCTTGAATGCACCGGCTGTTTCTGATTCCATAAACCCATGAACACGACTCAGTCTCTGCAGGCACTGCGGGAAGGAAAACCCCTGCCTGTTTCCAGCCAGTACAGCCTCATATTCCGGCTTTCCCTGCCGGCCATTCTCGCCCAGGTGGCCAGCACCCTGATGCAGCTCATCGATGCCTCCATGGCAGGCCGCCTTGGTTCTCTGGCTGCGGCTTCCATTGGCCTGGTGGCTTCCAGCACCTGGCTGTTTTCCGGCATCTGCCGGGGTGTCATCTACGGCTTTTCCGTCCAGACCGCCCAGACCATCGGAGCCGGCAAGCCGGAAGAAGCCGCCCGGATCTGCCGCCAGGGACTTTGTGCCATCCTGCTCTTTGCCCTGAGCTTTGCGGCAGCCGGTCTGCTGGCAGCCGGACAGCTGCCTGTCTGGCTCCAGGGTGAACCGGCAATCCGCTCCATGGCCACCAGCTATTTCGCCTGGTGGTGTGCCTTTCTGCCATTCCTCATGCTCAACGAATGGGCAGTGCAGATGCTCCAGGCAACCGGCAATACCCGGCTGCCGGGGATGCTCCAGATTGCCATGTGCCTGCTGGATGTGCTCTTCAACTGGTTTTTCATCTTTCAGCTTTCCCTGGGCGTTGCAGGCGCTGCCATCGGCACGGGCATGGCGGCCCTGTGCATCAGTCTGTTCCTGACCTGGTACACGCTGTGCCGTTCGGCGTTTCTTTCCGGTCATCACAGCTTCGGATTTCAAAGAGACGTGGTTGCCCGGGCCGTGAAGATCGGTCTGCCGGTCAGCGCAGAACAGCTGGTTACCGGCAGCGGGTATGTGCTCTTCACCCGGATCGTCGCGAGCCTCGGCAGTATTTCCGTGGCCGCCAACAGCTTTGCAATCACCGCCGAGAGTCTGGCTTACATGCCGGGATTCGGCATAGCTTCGGCTGCCGGCGCCATCATCGGTCAGTGTGTGGGCGCCGGACGGAAATCCCTGACCCGGTCTCTGGCATGGCGCATTGAATGGGCCGGCATCGGGGTCATGACTGTCATGGGCATCGCCTTGTGGCTGCTGGCACCGGTGCTGATGCAGCTGCTTTCCGCGGATCCGGCTGTGCAGGATCTGGGGACCATGGTGCTGCGCATCGAAGCCTTTGCGGAGCCCATGTACGGAGCAGCCATCGTGGCCACCGGCATTCTCCGGGGCAAAGGCGATACCCTGTGGCCCACCATCATCTCCCTGGTCTCCAACTGGGGACTGCGGATTCCCTTCGCTGCTGCCATGACCGGATTCGGACTGGGTGGCGTGTGGTTTGCCATGGCGGTTGAACTGAACTGCCGGGGACTGCTGTTTCTGTTCCGCCTGAGAAAGAGTTTTCCCGCCGCATCCGCCGCCCGAACACTATAAACGGGATCCCGCACCCGATCAGATCTGGCAGCAGGATCCCGTTTTTTCTCTGTGTACAGCATACAGCCAGTCTGTGCCCCGGCCTGCGGGCAGCGCCCGCCATCGGCAGCGGATCAGGCTTGAGACTGTTCCTTGTTCTTTGCCCGCAGCGTCGCCACATCCGCCGGTGTCAGATGGGGATGGGCTTCCATGAGTTCTCTGGCTTTGGGGGCCCATTCCGCGGCGTAGTCCACGCATTTTGCGCAGAGATGCTCCGGGGTTTCCGGGCTCTGCAGATCGGTGCTCACGGCGCCGGTGTCATGGACAATGGTGCCCAGGATCTCCGGATTTTCCAGCATGGGGCAGGGCTGCAGGTGGTTGCAGTTGAAAGGCTGATGTTTCTGGTACTCCCGGAACAGCGGCTGGGACAGACACTCCAGCAGGGATTTGTCGTGGATGTTCGCATTGGAATAATGAATGAACACACAGGGTTCCACATCCCCGTTGGGGTTGATGTGGCAGTAGAAGCGCCCGCCGGCGATGCACCCCTGCACGAATTCCCCGTCGTTCTGGAAATCGAAGGTGAAAATCGGCTTGCCGCCGTCGAAGTCCCGGATTTCCCGGACGCGGTGATACATGTACTCCCGCTGTTCGGGATTCAGCAGCAGCTCCGTACTGGCTTCGTTGCCCACGGGCATGTAGTGGAAATACCAGTTGTAGCGCACACCGTGGTCAATGAGGAAATCCAGGAACTCGTCGCTGGTGACCATTTTGTAGTTCTTCGAGGTGTAGCAGATGCTGGTGCCGAAGATCAGTCCGTGCTGCTTGAGAATGTCCATGGCTTTCACCACTTCCTGGAAAGACCCTTCGCCGCGTCTGGCATCGTTGTCGCCTTCAAAGCCTTCAATGGACAGCGCCAGGGAGATGTTGCCGAGTTCGCGCATGGTTTCGGCGAATTCATCGGTGATCAGAGATCCGTTGGTGAAGGCATAGAACATCGATTTCGGAAACTCTCTGGCCAGCCGGATGATGTCGTCCTTTCGCACCAGCGGTTCGCCGCCGGTCATCATATAGAAGTAAATGCCCAGTTCCTCGCCCTGCCGGACGATGCTGGCCAGGTCTTCATAGGACAGATTCAGCCGGTTGCCGTATTCCGCGGACCAGCAGCCGATGCAGTGTTTGTTGCAGGCGCTGGTGGGATCCATGAGGATGATCCAGGGAATGCGGTAGCCGTGTTCTTCTTCAAAGCGGTTGGTTTTGGCATAGCCGTAGAATCCCGCCTGATAGCCGATGTTCAGAATGTGGGTCTTGACCACATGGGGATCCAGTTCATCCAGCATGGAGTTCACGTATTTCATCCATTTGTTCTCCGGATCCGCGATCATGTTCCGGGCCCCGTCGAAGACAGCCTGGGGATACAGGTCCCCGACGAGGTACTCCGAGATGTCCACCAGACGGTTCAGACCTTTCTGACGGTCTTTGTTCACATATTTCAGAACGCCGTCCACTGTGGCCCCCACTGCCTTGCGGGTGGCGGCGCCTTTGAATTTTTCAAATGCCATGGGAGAAAAAACCTTCTTTCTTATTAATCACAGATTATACAGATGTCTCAAAAGACAGATACAGTCAGTTGCCTGGATATGTCTGTGGCGGGCTCCGGGAGCCAGGTGGCGAAAATCTGTTACAATGACTCTGTATGCGATTTGGAAGGAGGAATCTGATGAAGGAACTTCTGTTTGCATCGGACCTGGACGGGACCCTGCTCAATGCCCGCCACGAAACCGATGAGGAAATTCTGCAGGGGATCCGGGACCTGGCTGCTCACAATGCCCGGGTGGTAATCAGCACCGGGCGCAGCGCGTCCATGTGCAAGGCCCTGGGATTCGAGCCGGGGCCGGTGATTCTCATGAATGGTGCTCTGGCGCTGGATGAAGCCGGTCATGTGATTCATGATGCCCCGCTGGATCCGGACCTGGTGCGGGAACTGATGGACCGGTTCCCGCAGCTGCCCTTCGAGTTCTGCACAGACCGGGGAACCCTGACGCGTCAGAGCCGGCAGGAAACCATTGCCAATTTCCAGCGGCGCTGGGCGAAACGGGGCAAACCCCGCCGTCACGGCGATTTTGACAAAATGTTCCAGGGACACCGGAATGATCTGAGCCGGGAGGAGATCCTGGCCGAGACCATCTACAAAATCAACTGCAACCGGGAAGACAGTGAAGACTGCCGGGCACTGGAAGCCTGGCTGGCGGATCATCCCCAGGTGGTCAACACTCCCAGCGATGCGGTGCTGTATGAAATCACCAGCTGCCGCGCCACCAAGGGACAGGCGGTCCGGGCGCTGGCAGATCATCTGGGCATTCCTTATGACCAGGTGGCGGTGTTCGGGGACGGGATCAACGATCTGAGCATGTTCCGGCTCTTTGAACACAGCTTTGCACCGGACACGGCACAGCCTGAAGTGAAAGCCGCCGCTTCGGCACTGCTGGACGGCAGCGACGAACACTGCGTGATCCGCAAAATGAAGGAGCTGCAGAAGACATGGGCGTAACTCTGTTTTTCACCGACCTGGACGGCACCTTCATGGTCAACCACCAGCTGGATGACACCCTGCGGCAGGGCACACAGCGCATCCGGGACCAGGGCGGCCATGTGATTTTCACCACCGGGCGGCCTTCGGTCTCTGTCTGGCAGATGGAACCGGAGGTGGACTGGCTGATCGCCGCCAACGGCGCGCTGATCTACGACGACGAAGGGGAGCTGGTGAGCGAGAAGCGCATTGACCCGGCGGATCTTGCGGATTTCATCATGACATTCGGCAACAGTCCCCTGAAAATCATCACCCGGGACGGCGTCTATTCCAACGCCAGCTGGAGCCAGCTGGCCGGCAGTTACCTCAGGCGCAGAGGTCTGCCCCCGCTGCCGCTTCCCTCCTTCCTGCTGCCTCCGTTTCTGCGCACCGTGGAACCGGATGTCCCCGCCGGCATGCTCATGATGCTGCCCGCCGTGAAGCTGGAACTCCATGACGCCGATCCGGACAAAATGGCCAGATTTCTGGCAGCCCATCCGAATCTGGTCAATGCCCCCAGTTTTTCCGGACTCTCGGAAATCACCCGGAAAGACGCCACGAAAGGACATGCAGCCCTGGAAGTCCTCCAGTATCTTGGCCAGGATGCCAGTCAGGCAGCCGCCTTCGGAGACGGCATCAACGATGTGACGCTCCTGGAAGCCATCCCGGACAGCTACGCCCCGGAAACCGGATCGGCGCAGGCCAAAGAAGCCGCCGCCAGCATCCTGCCCATGCCGGATGACTATGCGGTCCTGCACAAAATGGAGGACCTGATCCGTGGATGAGGAATCCGAATCGCTGATTCTGGGAACCCTGCTTGCTCTCTCCGGCGGTCTGATGGATGCCTATTCCTTCATCCTCCGGGGTCATGTCTTCGCCAACGCCCAGACCGGCAACATTCTCTTTCTGGGGATTTATCTCTGCAGCGGTCAGTGGGAACAGGTTCTGCACTATCTCTTCCCTGTGGCAGGGTTCACCGCCGGGATCTTCATCTCGGAACTCATGCACCTCTCCCGCCTGCGTCCCGTTCACTGGAAACAGACGATTCTCGCCGCCGAAGCCTTCCTTCTGCTGCTTGTCCCTTTCATTCCTTTGGACCTCTTCGCCAATTCCCTGACCTCTTTTGTCTGCGGCATGCAGGTCCAGACCTTCCGGAAACTCAAAGGTCATCCCTTTGCCACCACCATGTGCATCGGCAATCTGCGCTCCGGCACGGTATCCTTCGTGACCTGGCTGTGCCGGAAAGATCACCGGCACCTGCGGTCCGCCGCAGCGTATTACTATGTGATCCTGTGCTTTGTCGCCGGCGCTGTTCTGGGCAATGCCCTGGCCCCGGTGACCGGTCTGTACACAATCACCGGATGCAGCCTGCTGCTGACCAGTTCCTGGATCGTCCTGCATTTCCAGCACCGCCGCCATGTGCTGGATGAACTGGACCAGTTCTGACCGGCTTTTCTTATCCTGAATAAAAACAAAAGGAACCGGCATGGTTCTGCAGCTGAGCAGTCAGCGCAGGAGCCTTCCGGTTCCTTTTTGTCTGTCCAGGCCGAGGGTGACTGCATCCACAGTCACATTGCCGGGGCTTTTATCTGTTTTTTCTGCGGCGCAGCAGCGTGAAGATGCCTGCCACGGACAGAGCCTGCACACCCAGTGTGGCGGCAATGCCGGTGGCTGCAGCCGTGGGGACTTTGGAGGAAGATGGCTTTTTGTTTTCTTCCTGTTTGTTTGTGTTGTCCACGGGCTTGTTTTCTTCGGGCTTGTCTGTGCCGGGCTTGTCGGCATCCGTGTCACCGGGCTTGCTGTCTTCGCCGGGTTTGTCCGTGTCACCGGGCTTGTTGTCCTCGCCGGGTTTGTTGTTGTCATCTTCACCGGGGAAAGCAGGCTGATCCGGATCAACGGGTTTGGGATCTGCGGCTTTGCCGGGGAAGCTGTAGGTGTAACCGATGGACATGGAATCGTTTCCGTTACGGCTCATTGTGGTGAGCCCGCTTTCGCGGAACACCAGACCATTTTCCTCAGTCACCAGCTCCTGGTCCCAGGCACCGTTTTCCTGATCGTATCCTTCCGCAGCAATCATACCGACAGGAATCATGTCTTCGGTCAGCGTACCGGCTACAACATGTGCACCTTCGGACAGTTTGAAGACATCCACAGGAACAGTAGCCACGCGGGTATCCGCGGTTCCGTCTGCCCAGGTGCCGTTTTCCACATCGAAGGTCACTTTTGCATCGGGAACATTCAGCAGCAGATTATCCTGGGTGACATTGGCTGTGTAGCGCAGTGGGAAAATCAGTGCCATCCAGGGTGACAGATCCATATTTCCTGTGAAAGAGGCTTTTCCCACAAAAGCACTCTGGCCCTTCTTGAAATTTTCCACCTTGATGGTGAATGCCCCTGCAGGGGAGTATGCATGGATGAAGTCCGGCTTGGATCCGGCATCTTTGTTGTCATCGATGGTCTTCGTGCTGACTTTTCCGGATCCGTTTTCATTGATTCGAAAAGTTACGGTGACCGTTCCGGTTGCCGCATCATACGCAGCGTCTACGCAGTGCATATAAGAGAAGAAAGCGGCTGCGGTATCCTGGCTCTCTGTTTCAAAGGCTGTCTGCCAGGCAGCCGGACTGCAAAGAATCTCTTCGTTTACAGTTACGACATCCGGGTTGACCTGGAACTGGTACTGGAACTGACCAGTCAGAGATTTTTTGTAAAACTCGGCTTTTCCGTTTTTGACGATATACAGCGTTCTGAAGGTATTGTAGTTGCTCCAGATGCCGGTCATGTCCAGTGTTCCGCCCAGCTGCACATCATAGACTTCTTTTCCTGGCTGATAATCCAGAGTCCCGGTCACTTGACCGTCCACTTTGGTGTTCAGCGTCAGACCGCAGGTCAGTCCCGCCCCGGTGGGCTTCCACGCCGGCTTCCTCTTCATCTGTGATTTCCTCTTCTGCCACAGCTTCTTCTTCCACTGCAGCGGGTTCTTCCGCAACAGTTTCTTCTGTTTCCGGTACAGTCACTTCTTCCTCTGCAGGAGTTTCCGTGATCTGAGCGCTGTCTTCCACCGGTGTTTCAGCTTCTGCGGGGACTTCCTGCGTCCCTGTTTCTTCTGTCTCTTCGGTCAGGACTGTTTCTTCCTGAACAGCCGGCTGTTCTTCCAGAACCGGCTGTACATTGGCGTTCAGTTCTTCTGCAGGCATTTCCTGTGCAAACACAGTGGCATTCTGTGCAGCAGAAGCGGCTGCCGTCATGGCCATGGAAGCCGCCAGCGATACTTTCAGAATTTTCTTGATCATTGTCTGTTTCCTTTCCAGTCCCTGCATACAGGGCTTCTTTGCAAATTGTTCGGGAATTGATTCAGCAGCGATTTCGTGCAGAATCCAGCCTGGTATCTGCAGTGAGATACAAAGAAGCTGGATTTGTCTTTTTCGAAATCTATTTGTATTTTTTAATACTTTCCTACTATACCGAAACCGGTTGCTGTTGGAAACAGTGGAATTTTACATTGTTACATTACCGCTTAATCTGTTAATATCGGTAATTTCCAGAATTTGTTTCCGGAACTCATTCGAAAACAAATCGAGTAGAGACTAGGTCCCTCTCACACCACCCAGCGTGCCGTTCGGCACTG